>DASQLJ010000056.1:0-11217 GCA_035630095.1 Longimicrobium sp. | reverse complement strand
CGTAGGTGACCCGCTCGTCGCCCCAGGCGACGGCGAACGCGCCGGGGGTGCGCCGGGCCTGCTCCTCGAACAGGTGGTGCAGGCAGCCGCCGGCGGGGATGCTGGCAGTCACCTGGTTCCACCTGAGCAGGCGCTCGCGCTCGGCGCGGCTGGTCAGCGTGAGCCGCGACACGCGCCGGTCGGGGTCGGCCGTCACCTGGTCCACCACGCGCTCCAGGTGCTCCAGCATCCGCCGGATGGTGCCGCGCTCGAACAGGTCGGTGCTGTACTCCAGCCCGCCCCGCAGCCCGCGCGCGGTGGGGAAGAGCGAGAGCGTGAGGTCGTACTTGGCGGTGTTGAGGTCGGTGTCCACCCCCTCGGTGCGCAGCCCGGCGAGCCCGCCTTCGCCGCGCTCGTCCTGGTTGTGCAGGATGAACATCGCCTGAAAGAGCGGGGTGTGGCTGAGCGAGCGCTCGGGCTGCAGCGCCTCCACCAGCGTCTCGAACGGCAGCTCCTGGTGCTCGTACGCGCCCAGCGTCACCTCGCGCACGCGGCGCAGCGCCTCGCGGAAGGTGGGGTCGCCGCCCAGGTCGGTGCGGATGCAGAGCGTGTTGACGAAGAAGCCGATCAGCCCCTCCACCTCCTCGCCCGTGCGCCCGGCCACCGGCGAGCCCACCACCACGTCGTCGGTGGCCGCGTAGCGCGAAAGGAGGATCTGGAAGGCGGCCATCAGCACCATGTACGGCGTGGCGCCCTCGCGCTGGGCCAGCGCGGTGACCCGCGCGGTGAGGTCGGCCGGAAGCTCCGCCGGCTCCCACGCGCCGCCCTCGGTGCGCACCGCGGGGCGCGGGTGGTCGGTGGGCACCTCCAGCAGCGCCGGCGCGCCGTCCATCCGCTCGCGCCAGTACGCCAGCAGGCCGTCGAGCACCTCGCCGGTCAGCCGCTCGCGCTGCCACGCGGCGAAGTCGGCGTACTGCACCGGGAGGGAGACCAGCGGCGACTCCCGCCCCTCGCGGAAGGCGCCGTACAGCTCCGCCAGCTCGCCGTGCAGCACGTCCATGCTCCACCCGTCGCAGGCGGCGTGGTGCAGCGCCAGGACGAGGACGTGGTCCTCGTCGGCCAGCCGGAAGAGCCGCGCGCGGAACGGCGGGGCCGCCGACAGGTCGAAGGGGAGCGACGCCTCGCGGCCGGCGGCGCGGCGCGCCTCGGCGTCGCCCGCGCCGGGGAGCTCCTCCACCGGCAGCTCGTAGCCGGCGAAGGGGACGATCACCTGCACCGCGCGGCCGTCGTGCTCCGCGAAGGTGGTCCGCAGCACCTCGTGCCGGCGCACCACTTCGCCGATGGCCCGCTCCAGCGCGCCCAGGTCGAGCGCGCCGCGCAGCCGCAGGGTGGACGAAACGTTGTAGAGCGCGCTCCCCGGCTCCATCCGGTCCAGGAACCAGAGCCGCTCCTGCCCGAACGAGAGCGGCGGCGGCACGTCGCGGGCGACGGCGACCACGGGCGGCACCCGCGGGCGGTGGTCGCTCCTGAGCGCATCCACCCGCTCGGCCAGGACGGCCACGGTGGGGCCCTCGAAGATGGCGCGGACCGTCACCTCCACCGCGAAGGCGCCGCGGACGCGCGACGCCACGCGGGTGGCCAGCAGCGAGTTGCCGCCCATCTCGAAGAACACGTCGTGCACGCCCACGCGGCGCACCCCCAGCACCTCGGCCCAGATCGCTGCCAGCGTCTCTTCGGTGGGCGTGCGCGGAGCCACGTGGCGCTCCTCGTCGCTCTCGTAGACCGGCGCGGGAAGGGTCCTGGGATCGATCTTCCCCGTGGCCGTGTTCGGCAGCGTTTCGAGGCGGACGAAGGCGCTGGGGACCATGTGCTCGGGGAGCGCGGCGCGCAGGTGGGCGCGCAGCACGTCGGTCTCCGCGTCGGTCGCCACGTAGGCCACCAGGCGGCGGTCGCCGGGAACGTCCTCGCGCACCACCACCAGGGCGCCGCTGACGGCTTGGTGGCGGCGGAGGACGGCCTCGATCTCGCCCAGTTCCACGCGGTAGCCGCGGATCTTCACCTGGTTGTCGGTGCGGCCCAGGATCAGCAGGTTGCCGCCCTCCAGCCAGCGCGCGCGGTCACCCGTGCGGTACATCCGCGCGCCCGCCCCGGCGAACGGGTCGGGGACGAACTTCTCGGCGCTCAGGCCCGGGCGCCCGAGATAGCCTCGCGCCACCCCCGCCCCGCCGATGAACAGCTCGCCGGGGAAGCCCACCGGCACCGGCCGCATCCGCGCGTCGAGCACGTAGAAGCTGAGGTTCTGGATCGGCCCGCCCACAGGCACGGGGCCGTTGCGGTGCACCCCCGGCGGGAGCGTGTACGCCGAGCAGCCGACCACGGTCTCGGTGGGGCCGTACTCGTTCATCAGCCGCACGCCGGGCGCGTGGTCCTGCCAGAACACGGTGGGCTCGGCGGAGAGGAAGTCGGCGCCCACCACCAGCGTCTTCGCCGCGCCGCGCGCCTGGTCGGGCGTCAGCAGGGGCGTGAGCAACGAGAGGTGGACGGGGGTGATCTTGATCAGCCCGAACCCCGGCTTCTCGCGCAGCGCGTCGGCCAGCGCCTCCACCGCGTTCTCCTCGGGGAGGAAGCGCACCGGGTGGCCGCAGAACAGCGGGAGGAGGTTGGTGATGGTGAGGTCCACCGCCATCGACGAGAACACGGGCGCGCCGCTCCCCGCGTCCGCGCCGTAGTGGCGGATCCCCCAGTGGATGTAGTTGCACACGCCGCGGTGGTGCATCGCCACGCCCTTGGGCCGGCCGGTGCTCCCCGAGGTGTAGATCACGTACGCCAGGTTCTCCGGCGTCACGCCCGTCACCGGAACGTCGGACGAATCCGCCTCGATCTCCGCCCACGCGGTGTCGATGGCGATCACCCGCACGCCGTCATCCGCGGGGAGGGACGCGCGCAGCCGCTCCTGGGTGACCACGGCGGTGACCGCCGAATCACCCAGGATGTAGGCGATGCGGTCGGCCGGGTGCGCGGGGTCCACCGGGACGTACGCGCCGCCGGCCTTCATCACGCCCAGGATCGCCACCATCAGCTCCAGCCCGCGCTCCAGGCAGAGGCCCACGCGGACTTCCGGACCGACGCCCAGGCGGACGAGGTGGTTGGCGAGCCGGTTGGCGCGCGCGTCGAGCTCGGCGTAGGTGAGCGCGCGGTCGAGGTAGTCGACGGCGACGTCGTCCGGCGTCCGCGCGGCCTGCGCCTCGAAGAGCTGGTGGATGCAGCGGTCGGCCGGGTAGGCGGCGGCGGTGCGGTTCCACTCGTCCAGCACCATCCGCCGTTCATCCTCGGTCAGCAGGTCGAGCTCGCCGAGCGGGGTGGCGGGATGCGCGGCCACCTGCTCCAGCACGCGCTGGAAGTGGCCGAGGATGCGCTGCACGGTGGCGCGCTCGAACAGGTCGGCGTTGAAGAGGCAGAACACCTCGATCTCGCCGCCGGTATCGACCGCGTCGATGGTCAGGTCGAACTTGGTGAACGGGGCCGCGGCGCCGCTCACCGCCTCCAGCTCCAGCCCGCCGAAGGTGGCGTCACCCCCGTCGCCGCCGCCCCCCGGCTCCAGGTTGAAGGTCACCGAGATCAGCGGCGGCAGCGACGGCCCACGCGGGATGCGCAGCCGCTCGTAGAGCCGGGCGTAAGAGAAGACCTCGTTCTCGTACGCGTCGAGGAGGCTGTCGCGTACGCCAGCCAGGAACTCGCGCGCCGTCTCGGCCCCGCCCGCGCGGCTGCGCACGGGGAGCACGTCCACGCAGTGGCCCACCAGGGTGCCCGAGCCCGGGAACGGCCGCCCGGCGGACGAGATCCCCACCACCAGGTCGTCCTGCCCCGAGACGCGGTGGAGGGTGGCCAGCAGCCCGCCCAGCAGCGTCATGAACAGCGTGCACCCCTGCTTGCGCCCCAGGCCGCGCAGCTCCGTGGAGAGCGGGTTGGGAAGGGTGAGCCGCGCGGAGCCGGCGCGGTGGCTGGGGAAGCGGGGGCGCGGCCGGTCGCTGGGCAGCACCAGCGGCGCCGCGCCCTCGAAGCGGGCCAGCCACTCGGCCTCGGCGTCGGCGTACGTCTCCACGTGCGCGGCCATCAGCCTGGCGTACTCGCTGAACTGCATCGCCGGCTCCAGCTCCGGCGCGTGGCCGGCGTGGCGGGCGCGGTAGGCGGCCTCCAGGTCGGCGCGGATGATGGGGACCGAGATGCCGTCGGCGACCAGGTGGTGCACCACCAGCTGCACCACCTGCCGCCCGCGCGCCGCCTCGTGCACCCGCACCCGGAAGAGCGGCCCGGTGACCAGGTCGAACACGCCGCGCACCGTCTCTTCCATCGCCCGAGCCAGCGCGTCGGGGCCGGGGTCGACCGAGGCGGGCTCGTCCACCACCAGCGGGAGCGCGCCGGGAAGCGCGGGAAGGATGTGCTGCGCCTCGCCCGAGGGATCGAACACGGTGCGCAGCGACTCGTGGCGCGCCACCAGGTCTTCCAGCGCGGCGCGCAGCGCGTCCACGTCCAGCCGCCCGCGCAGCCCCAGCACCACCTGCTCGTTGTAGGCGCGCGACGCGTCGTCGCCCAGCTGCGCGTGCACCCACACCTGGCGCTGCGCCGGGGTGAGCGGCACCGTGCGCGGCGCGTCCGCGTCCGTGGCCGGGAAGAGCTTGAGCGCGGGGGTCACGGAGACGGACTCGCCGCCCCCGCCGCCGGGCTTCTCGGGAAGGAAGCCGCCCTCGCGCAGCGTGTGGATGCTCTCGCGGAGCGCATCCACCATCCGCTCGCAGTCTTCGTCCGTATGCGCGGTGGAGAGGAAGCAGGCGCGCCCCTCCCAGATGTAGATCCCGCGCAGGATCATGTGATAGAACAGCAGGTCGGCGTATTCGGCCGCCTCCATGAACACGAAGCGGAAGAGCGACGCCGCGTGGATGATGCGCACCGGCACCTGCTCCTCCTCCAGCACCCGGCGCAGGCCGGCCACCAGGCGCGCCGCGCGGGCGTGCACCTGGTCGTACAGCGCCGGGCCGCTCTCCTTGAGGTGCACCAGGACGGCGTGCGCCGCGGCCATCGCCACCGGGTGCTTGCAGAAGGTGCCGGCGAAGAAGGTCTGGTCGGCCGCGGGGAACGAGTCGTCGCCGTAGCTCCACTGGCCGCCGTCGATGGCGTCCATCATCCGCGCGGTGCCGGCCACCACGCCCATGGGGAAGCCGCCGCCGATCACCTTGCCGTAGGTGGCCATGTCGGCGTCCACGCCGTACCACGCCTGCGCGCCGCGCAGCCCCAGCCGCAGCCCGGTGATCATCTCGTCGAACACCAGCGCCGTTCCGGTGCGCCGCGTCAGGTCGCGCAGCGCGTGCACGAACTCGCGCGGGTGGAACTCGGGGTCGCGGTTCTGCACCGCTTCCACCACCACCGCGGCCACGTCGTGGCAGTTCTCCTCGAGCCAGGCCAGCGCCGCGGGGTCGCCGTACTTGAGCACGGTGATGTCTTCCACCATCCCGCGCGGGGTGCCGGGGGCCACGGGGCGGCTGGGGGCGCCGGGCACCGCCTTGGTGGCGCAGGCCAGCGTCCCGTCGAAGCAGCCGTGGTACGACCCCTCGAAGCACACCACGCGGTCGCGGCCGGTGACGGTGCGCGCGATGCGCAGCGCCGTCATCACCGCCTCGCTCCCGGTGTTGCAGAAGGTGACGCGCTCCATCCCCGTCAGCTCGCGGAAGAGCGTGGCCGTGGGCCCGGCCAGGTCCGACTGCGGCCCCAGGTGAAAGCCGCGCCGCAGCTGCTCGTCCACCGCGGCCACCACGAAGGGCGGGCGGTGGCCGAAGAAGTGGGCGCCGAAGCCCATGGTAAAGTCGACGTACTCGTTGCCGTCCACGTCCCACAGGCGCGACCCCTCCGAGCGCGCGCCCACCACCGGGTACATCACCTCCTTGGTGGCCTGCCGGAAGTTGAGCGACGCGCGGTTGTCGGCCAGCGCCAGGCGGTTCCCCGCCGCGTACGCCTTGGACCCCGCGGTGCGCGCGGTGTAGGCCTCCACCAGCGCGGCGAAGTGGCGCGCCTGCCGCTCGCTGTGCGCCCCGCCCAGCCCCTTGGTCGCCGTCACCGGGCGATGCGGGCCGTGCGCCGCGGGCTTCTTCTCCTCCACGGCAGCTTGCACCCGGTTGACGGGAACAGCCGGGGTGGGGGTGGATGCGGATGGTGCCGTCTTCGCCCCGTTCCCATCCGCCCCGTGGCCGTGCGGCGACGCGTGGCCGTTGGAGCCGTTGCCGTGCGACGGATGGCCGTTCGTGACCGCCGGTCCGTTCCCCGTGGACGCGACCGGATGGCCGCCGCCGCGCAGCAGTTCCAGCTGCTGCTGCATGACCGCCAGCTGCAGGTTCACGATCGCCTCCACGCCCGACGCATCGCCGTTCACGGGGAGATGGTGCCCGTTCGTCCCATGTCCATTCGTCCCATGCCCATTCGACGCATGGCCGTTGGACCCGTGCCCGTTGGACGCGTGGCCGTTGAAGGCAGGGCCATCCACCGCGTGGCCGTTGGACCCGTGGCCGTTGGTGGCGATGGCGAGGGCCAGCACCGGGACCTGCGCCGCGGCGGGCGCGGGCGCGGCGGCGGCGGGCGCCTCGGGCGCGGGGTCGGCCTCGGGCGGGGACTCGCGCTCCAGGTGCGCGGACAGGTCGGCCAGCGTCGACAGCCCGTCCAGCAGCCGGCGGAAGGGGACGCGCACCTTGAAGGTGCTCTCGATGGTGCGGCTGGCCTGCATCAGCAGCAGCGAGTCGGCGCCCTGCTCCAGGAAGGTGAGCTGCGGGTCCAACTCGGCCGGCTGCACGCCCAGCAGCCTGGCGAACAGCTCGGCCACGCGTGCGGTGATCCGGGCAAGGCGGTCGGGCGCCTGGGTGATTTCGGTTGCCACGGTCTCGATCTGCTCAAGGGGGACATCGGTGCCAGCCGCGGCCGGAATGGCGCGCGCCTCGACGGGGGACGGGGCGGCGTGGCGCGGGGCCACGCGGTACTCCGTCTGCTCGAACGGATAGGTGGGGAGCGGCACGCGGCGGCGCGCGCCGGGGCCGCGCAACGCGGCCCAGTCGGCGGCCACGCCCGCGGTCCACAGCGCGCCCGCGGCCTCCAGCACGGCCAGGTCGGCGGCGTCAGGGCGGTCGGCGCGCGGCAGGCTCTTCACGATCACGCGCCCGGCGCCGCCGGCGCTGCGCCGCGCGAAGGTGCCCAGCGCCTCGCCGGGGCCCACTTCGAGCAGGACGCGCGACGGATCGTCCAGCAGCCGCGCCACGCCGTCGGCAAAGCGCACGGTCTCGCGCAGGTGGCGAACCCAGTAGCCGGGGTCGGTCGCCTGCTCGGGCGTGATCCAGTCGCCGGTGACGTTGGAAAGGAAGGGGAGCGACGGCGCGGCGGGCTTGGCGACGCGCACCTCGGCCGCGAAGGCGTCGAGGATCGGGTCCATCGCCGCGGAGTGGAAGGCGTGCGAGGTGTGCAGCCGCCGCGCGTCGATCCCGTCGCCGGCCAGCCGCGCCTCCAGCTCGTCCAGCTCGTCCGTGTCGCCGGACACGACGCAGCTCGACGCGCCGTTCACCGCGGCGATCGCCATGCGGCCGGCGAGGAGCGCGCGCACCTCGGCCTCGGGGAGGGGGACGGCCATCATCGCCCCGGCGGGGAGCTCCTGCATCAGGCACCCGCGCGCGGCCACCAGCCGGAGCGCGGCCTCCAGCGTGAACACCCCCGCCAGGCAGGCGGCCACGTACTCGCCGATGCTGTGGCCGATCATCGACTCGGGCTCCACGCCCCACGCCATCCACGTCCTGGCCAGCGCGTATTCCACCGTGAACAGCGCGGGCTGCGTGAAGCGCGTCTGCCGCAGCAGCTCGTTGGCCGCCTCCTCGCCGCCGGCCGCGGGGAAGAGCGCGGTGCGCAGGTCCATCCCCAGGTCTTCGGCCAAAAGGGCGGCGCAGCGGTCCACCTCGCGGCGGAACACGGGCTCGCGCTCGTACAGCTCGCGCGCCATCCCCGCGTACTGCGTTCCCTGCCCGGGGAAGAGGAAGGCCACCGGCGGCGTCCGCTCCGCCGCGCGCCGCTCGACCGGACGGCGCTGCCCCGTGCCGGCGAGCGCGTCGCATGCCTCGGCGTGGGTGCGGGCCACGGCGGCCCAGCGGTGGCGGAACGCGGCGCGGCCCTCCTGCAGCGTGAACGCGGCGTCGGCCAGCGACAGCGCGGGGTTTTCGGCGAGATGGGCGGCCAGGTTCTGGCGCATCCGCGCCAGCGCGGCCTCGGTGCGGGCGCTCAGCACCAGCAGCTGCGCCGCGTCGGTCGGCGGCGTGGGCGGAAGCTCGGGCGCCTCTTCGAGCACGGCGTGCGCGTTGGTGCCGCCCATCCCGAACGAGCTGACGCCGGCGCGGCGCGGGGTGCCGTTCCTCGCCCACTCGCGCAGCTCGGTGTTGACCACGAACGGCGACCCCTCCAGCCCCGTCTCGGGGTTGGGCGCGGTGAAGTGCAGCGTGGGCGGGAGCGTGCGGTGCTTCAGCGCCAGCACGGTCTTGATGAACCCGGCGACGCCCGACGCGGTGTCGAGGTGACCGATGTTGGTTTTCACCGCGCCCAGCGCGCACGGCGCGTGGCGCGGCTCGGCGCCGAACACCTCGGTGAGCGCGGCGATCTCGATGGGGTCGCCCAGCGCGGTGCCGGTACCGTGCGCCTCCACGTAGCCCACGGTGGAGGGATCGACCCCCGCCGCGGCCAGCGCCTCGGAGATGGCGGCGGCCTGCCCCTCCACGCTCGGCGCGGTGAAGCCGACCTTGGCGGTGCCGTCGTTGTTGATGGCCGAGCCCTTCACCACGGCGTGGATGGTGTCGCCGTCCTGCAGCGCGTCGACCATGCGCTTGAGCGCCACCACCCCCGCGCCGCTCCCGCCCACGGTGCCCCCCGCGCGCGCGTCGAAGGCGCGGCAGTGGCCGTCGGGCGCCAGGATCCCGCCCTCCTGCCAGGTGTACCCGGCCACTTGGCCGCCCGAGATCCCCACGCCGCCGGCCAGCGCCAGGTCGCACTCGCGGCCCAGCAGCGCCTGGCACGCCATGTGGATGGCCACCAGCGAGGTGGAGCACGCCGTCTGCACCGCCACGCTGGGCCCGCGCAGCCCCAGCTTGTAGCTGGCGCGCGTGGTGAGGTAGTCCTTCTCGTTCCCGAACAGCGCCACCTTGACCCCCACGGTCTCCACCGTTTCTGCGTCGTCCAGCACGCGGGAGAGGTAGCCGCTGGCCCCCGAGCCGGCGTACACGCCGATGGGGCCTGGAAAGCGGGCGGGGTCGCAGCCGGCGTCTTCCAGCGCGCTCCAGGCGCACTCCAGGAACACGCGCTGCTGCGGGTCCATCGCCCGCGCCTCGGCCGGGGTGACCCCGAAGAAGGGCGCGTCGAAGGCGTACGCGCCGGCCATGGCGCCGTGCGCGGGGACGAAGCACGGGTCGGCCACCGCCTCGGGCGACACCCCCTCGGCCAGCAGCTCGCCGGGGGTGAAGAAGGAGATGCTCTCCACCCCCCCGGCCAGGTTGCTCCAGAACTCGGCCACGCTGCGCGCGCCGGGAAAGCGGCCGCTCATCCCCACCACGGCGACCTCGGCGATCCGGTCTTCCATTTCCATCCGAACACACTCCTTCAGGTTTCCGGTCGGTTCCCAGCCCCGCCCTACCCTCTGCGCAGCCACACCGCGCGCCGCTCCGCGCCGCGCGATCGGCCGCGCGCCGCGGTGCCCTCGTCGCGAGGGGCCTCGTCACCCAGGTACGCCCCCAGCGCCTCGAGGGTGGGGTAGCGGAACAGGTCCACCACCCGCAGGCCCTCCTTCAGCCCGCGCAGCTCGCCGTGCACGCGCACCAGCAGGAGCGAGTTGCCGCCCAGCTCGAAGAAGTTGTCGTGCACCCCCACCTCGCTTACGCCCAGCACCTCGCGCCACACGGCGGCCAGGCGCTCTTCCACCTGGTTGCGCGGCGGTGCCGCCGCGCCGCGCGCCAGCCGCTCGGGCGCGGGGAGCGCCTTGCGGTCGAGCTTACCGTTGGAGGTGAGCGGGAGCGCGTCGAGCGCCACGAAGGCGGCGGGCACCATGTATTCGGGAAGGCCGCGCAGCAGGTGCGCGCGCAGCTCGTCCGTCTCCGCCGTTCCCACCACGTAGGCCGCCAGCCGCCGGTCACCCGGCGCGTCCTCGCGCACCACCACGGCGCACTCGCGCACGCCGGGGTGGCGGCCGAGCGCCGCCTCGATCTCGCCCGGCTCGATGCGGAAGCCGCGGATCTTCACCTGCGCGTCCAGCCGGCCCAGGTACTCGATCACCCCGTCGGCGCGGCGGCGGGCGCGGTCGCCCGTGCGGTACAGGCGCGCGCCGGAGTCCGCGGCGAACGGGTCGGGAACGAAGCGCTCGGCGGTGAGCGCGGGGCGGCCCAGGTATCCCCGCGCCACCTGCACCCCGCCGATGTACAGCTCGCCGGGAACCCCGGCGGGAACCGGGCGCAGCGCCGCGTCGAGCACGTACAGCCGCGTGTTCCACACGGGGCGGCCGATCGGCACCGTCTCCCGCGGCGCGCGCGGGCACGCCCAGTACGTCACGTCGACCGCGGCTTCGGTGGGGCCGTACAGGTTGTGCAGCGCGGCGGGCGCCGCGAAGCGGGCATGGAAGCGCTCGACCTGGACCGGGGAGAGCGCCTCGCCGCTGCAGATCACCCGCGTGAGCGTGCGGCAGCGCCCCGGCCCGGCCATCTCCACGAACGGCTGCAGCATGGAGGGGACGAAGTGGAGCGTGGTCACCCCCTCGCCCTCGATCACCTCGCACAGGTACTCGGGGTCGCGGTGCCCGCCGGGGCGCGCCACGGCCAGCCGCGCGCCCGTCATCAGCGGCCACAGGAACTCCCACACCGACACGTCGAAGGAGAACGGGGTCTTCTGCAGCACCACGTCGTCCGCGCCCAGGCGGAAGTGCGCCTGCATCCACACCAGCCGGTTCACCACGCCCCGGTGCGCGTTCAACACCCCCTTGGGGCGGCCGGTGGAGCCGGAGGTGTAGATGACGTAGGCCAGGTGGTCGGGGGTGAGCCCCGCGCGCTCCGGGTTCGAATCGTCCCCATCAGCCCACCCTGCCGCGTCCGCGTCGAGCGCCACCACGGGGATCTCCGCCCCGGCGAAGCGCCCCGCCAGCGCCGCCCGCGTGAGCAGCACCGCCGGCGCGCTGTCCTCCAGCATGTA
>DASQLJ010000055.1:0-4155 GCA_035630095.1 Longimicrobium sp. | reverse complement strand
ACGGGGAGCGGGGGGAGGACGGGCTCGGCGCCGGCGGCGAACGCGTCGTAGAGCGCCGCCATCTCGCGGATCACCACCCCGCTGCTCCACCCGTCGCCCACGATGTGGTGCAGGGTGAAGAGGATCACCCACTCCGCGTCGCCCGTGCGCAGGAGCGCCACGCGCAGGAGCGGGCCGGCGGCCAGGTCGAAGGGGCGCGCGGCCTCGTCGCGGGCGCTGCGGCGCACCTCGGCCTCGCGCTCGTCCGCGGGGAGGCCGCGCAGGTCCGTGAGCGGGAGCGCGACGGGCGCCGGCGGGGCGATGCGCTGCACCGCGTCGCCGTCGCTCTCGGCGAAGGTGGTGCGCAGCGCCTCGTGCCGGGCGGCCAGCGCGTCCAGGGCGCGGCGGAAGGCGTCCACGTCCAGCGCGCCGCGCAGCCGGAGCGCGCTGGGCATGTGGTAGGCGCCGCTCTCGGGCTCCAGCTGGTGCAGGAACCAGAGGCGCGCCTGCGCGAAGGAGAGCGGGAGCGCCCCGTCGCGGGGGACGGGGCGCAGCGGCGGCACGTCGCCGGTCTCGCCGCCCGCGCCGCGCGCGATGGCGGCGGCGAGGCCGGCCACGGTGCGCGCCTCGAAGAGCGCGCGGATCGGCACCTCGGCGCCGAGCGCCTCGCGCGCCCGCGCCATCACCCGCGCGGCCAGGAGCGAGTGCCCGCCCAGCGCGAAGAAGTCATCGTGCGCGCCCACGCGCTCCGTCCCCAGCACCTCGGCCCAGATCGCCGCCAGCACCTCCTCCGCCGGCGTCCGCGGCGCCTCGTATTCGGACGACCGTGCGGAGGACGCGTCGGGCGCGGGGAGGGCGCGGCGGTCGACCTTGCCGTGGCGGGTGAGCGGGACGGCGCCCAGCGCCACGAACGCCGCCGGCACCATGTGCTCCGGGAGGCGGCCGCGCAGGTGCGCCCGCAGCGCCTCGTCCGCCGGCGCCTCGTCCCCGCTTGCGACGACGTAGGCCACCAGCCGCGCGTCGCCGCCGTCGGTGCGCGCCACCACGGCGGCGTCGCGGACGGCGGGGTGGGCGCGGAGCGCGGCCGCCACCTCGCCCGGCTCCACGCGGAAGCCGCGGATCTTCACCTGGTCGTCGGCGCGGCCCAGGTACTCCAGCGCGCCGTCGTCCGTCCACCGCGCGCGGTCGCCGGTGCGGTACAGGCGCGCGCCGGGTGCCCCGGCGAAGGGGTCGGGGAGGAAGCGCTCGGCGGTGGCCGCCGGGCGGCCCAGGTAGCCGCGCGCGACCCCGGCGCCGCCCACGCACAGCTCGCCGGGAACGCCGATCGGCGCGGGCTCGCCCCACGCGTCCAGCACGTACGCCCGCGCGTTCGCCACCGGCCGGCCGATGCTGGGCGCGCCGCCGGCGACGGGCCCGAGCGCCGCGTCCACCGTGCACTCCGTGGGCCCGTAGAGGTTGTGGAAGCGGCGGCGCCGGTCGGCGGCCAGCCGCGCCCAGAGCGCGGGGTCGATCGCCTCGCCCGCCACCAGCACGTCGGCCGGGCCGCCCGCGCCGTCCAGCCCGCCCGCCTCCAGGAGCACGCGGAGCTGCCCGGGGGTGCAGTCGAAGACGTCCACCGCGCTCTCGCGCAGCCACGCGGCCAGCGCCGCGCCGTCCGCGCGCACCGCCTCCGGCACCACGTGGATCGCCGCGCCGAAGCAGAGCTGCACGAGCTGCTTGACCGAGGTGTCGAAGGTGAACGGGCCGTTCATCGACACCCGCGGCGCCTCGTCATCAGCCCGCTGGCGGTGGATCGCCTCGCGCAGCGCGAACGCCAGGTTCACCACCGAGCGGTGCGAGACCAGCACCCCCTTCGGCTCGCCGGTGGATCCGGAGGTGTAGATCACGTACGCCAGGTGATCCGGCCCCGCGGGCCCGGCCGCATCGTCGGAATCGATGGAATCGTCGGACTCCACGGACGCGACGGAATCAACCGAATTGGCCGGATCGACCGAAACGACCCGATCGATTGAATCCATCGCGGCGATCGTATCGATCGTATCGATCGAATCCACTGAATCGACTGAATCGCCCGAATCAGCCGAATCAACCGACTCGACTGAATTGATCGAATCGATCGAATCCACCCGGGCGACGGAATCGACCGAATGGACCGAATCGACCGAATGCGTGAAGAGGCGGTCGACGGCGATGACGGCGAGGCCGAGCGGGGCGATGCGGCCGGCCAGGTGCGACTGGGTGAGCACGGCGGCGGCGTCCGCGTCGCGGAGGACGAAGGCGATGCGCTCGTCGGGGTGTGCCGGGTCGACGGGGACGTAGGCGCCCCCCGCCCGCAGCACCCCCAGGATCGCCGCGACCAGCTCCACCGAGCGCTCCATGACGATCCCGACGCGCGTCTCCGGCCCCACGCCACGGGCGCGGAGGATGCGGGCGACCCGGCCCGCGCGCGCCGCCAGCGCCGTGTACGTCAGCCGCGCCCCGCCGAAGACCACCGCGTCGGCGCCCGGCGTGCGCGCGGCCTGCGCGGCGAAGAGCGCGGCGACCGTAGCCCCGGCGGGAACGTCGAGCGCGGTCTGGTTCCACGCCTCCACCACCAGCCGCCGCTCGTCAGGCGGAAGGAGCGGGAGCGAGGCCGGGGGCGCGTCCGGCGCGCGGACCAGGGCGGCCAGGAGCGCCTGCAGGTGGGCCAGCATCCGCTCCGCCGCCGCCGTGGTGAAGCGGGCGCGGTCGTGCTTGATCCGCACCCCCATCCGCGCGCCGGGGACGACGGTGACGGTGAGCGGGTAGTGGGTGCGCGAGAGCGCCGCCTCCAGCGCCACCTCGAACCCCCAGGCGCCCTCGCCCTCCTCCACCGGGTAGTTCTCGAAGACCAGGAGCGACTCGAAGAGCGGCTCCCCGGCGGGCACCTCGCTCCAGCGCTGCACCTGCGTGAGCGGCGCGTGCTCGTGCTCGCGGGCGGCGGCGGCGCGGGCCTGCAGGCCGGCCAGCCACTCCGCCGCCGAGCCCCCGGCGGGAACGCGGGCGCGCACGGGAAGGGTGTTGATGAACAGCCCCACCCGCTCCTCCACCCCCTCCAGCTCCGCCGGCCGCCCCGACACCGTGGCCCCGAACACCACGTCGCCCGTCCCGGCATGGCGCGCCAGGAGGAGCGCCCACGCGCCCTGGAAGAGGGTGTTGAGCGTGAGCCCCCGCGCGCGGGCCAGCGAGCGCAGCCCGGCGGTGAGCGTGGCGGGGAGGCGCGCCTCGGCCGTCCCCTGCCCCGCCTCGCCGGTGTCGCGGGCGGCGGCGAGCGGGGTGGCCGCGTGGAAGCCGGCCAGCGCCTCGCGCCAGAACGCCTCCGTGGCGCCCAGGTCGCGGGTGGCGGCCCATTCCACGTAGTCGCGGTAGGGGCGCGGCGCGGGGAGGGCGGCGGGGCGCCCGTGCGCCTCGGCGGCGTAGCACGCCAGCACCTCGCCCAGCACCAGCGGCGCCGACCAGCCGTCCAGCACCAGGTGGTGGTGCGTCCACGCCATCCGCCACTCCGCGTCGCCCGTGCGCACCAGCGCCACCGCCATCAGCGGCGCCCGCGCCGGGTCGAAGCCGCGCGCCCGCGCCGCCGCCAGCAGCACGTCCAGCCGCTCCACGCGCTCGTGCGCGGGAAGGGCGCGCCAGTCGTGCGCCTCCCAGGGCAGGTCCGCGGAGCGGTGGACCCGCTGCCGCGGCGCGTCGCCGCCGTTCCACGCGAACGAGGTGCGCAGCACCGGGTGCCGCGCGGCCACCGTCTCCCAGGCGCGGCGCAGCGCCGCCGCGTCCACCTCGCCCCGCAGCGCCAGCACGTACTGGAGGAGGTACGCCTCGGCGACGTCGTCCTGGAGGGCGTGGAAGAGCATCCCCTCCTGCATCGGCGACACCCCGTACTCGTCCTCCACCTCATCCACCGCCGGGCGCCACGCCGCGGGCGCCGGGGGCGGGAGAGTCCCGGTCCCGGTTCCCGTGGCCGCGTCGTCCAGCGTCGGAATCGTCTCGTCCATGTGCGCGTGCGGAGGGTGTAACGGAGTGCGAAAGGTCAGCGCCGGGGCCCGGAACGGACACGACGGATGCGGGCGTGTCCCTCCGCTGCGCTCCGGGCCGGGCTTCGCGCGCCGTAGGCAACGATACCGCCGTTGCCAACGGCGCCGAGCCGCCGGCGCGCCACGG
>DASQLJ010000054.1:0-4742 GCA_035630095.1 Longimicrobium sp. | reverse complement strand
CAGCGTCTCGTAGACGCTCATGTCGAAGGAGAGCGACGACAGGAGGAGGACGCGGTCGTCGGGGCCGATCCCGTGGCGGGTGTTCAGATCCGCCAGGTTGTTCATCACCCCGCGGTGCGCCAGCGCGATCCCCTTGGGCTGCCCGGTGGAGCCCGAGGTGAAGATCACGTACGCCAGGTTCGCCGGCGTGGCGCCGCCGTCCAGCCGGTCCGCGCGCTCGGCCGCGATGCCGGCGCCGTCGCGGTCCAGCAGCACGGTGCCGGCGCCGGCGGGAAGGCGTTCGGCCAGCGCTTCCTCGGTCACCAGCACGCGCACGGCCGCGGTGGCCAGCATGTGCGCCAGCCGCTCGGCCGGGTAGGTGGGGTCCAGCGGCACGTAGGCGCCCCCGGCCTTCAGCACCCCCAGGATCGCCTCCACCACCCGCGGCCCGCGCTCCACGCAGATCCCCACGCGGCTCTCGGGCCCCACGCCGCGCGCGCGGAGATGGGCCGCCAGCCGGTTGGCGCGCGCTTCCATCTCGCCGTACGAGATCTCTTCGTCCCCGTGGATCACGGCGGTGCGGCCTGGGTCCGCGTCCACCCGCGCCTCGAACGCCGCGTGCAGGCACACGCCGTGGGGCAGGTCGGTCTCCGTGGCGTTCCAGCGGATGCGCTCGGCCCGCTCGCCCGGCGTGAGCACCGGCGTCTCCAGCACCCCGCGCTCCGGCTGCGCCGCCAGCGCCTGCGCGATCACCTGCAGCCGCGCCAGCACGTGCAGCGCCGCGGACGGCGTCACCGCCTCGCCGCCGACCCGCAGCTCCGCCTGCCCCGCGCCCACCCGCAGCGCCATCCCGGCCTGGCGCCCGTGCGCCCCGGCGACGAACTCCCACGCCGCGTCGTCCGGCCCGATCGGCGCCAGCTCCGAGGCGAGACGGGCGACGAGTTCGCGGGCGGGGAGGTTGGCCGAGGTGTCGATCCGCAGCGTTCGCTCCGCGTCACCGGCGCGGGCGGTCACCTCCACCTCGTCGCCGCCTTGGTGGCGCGCGACCAGGAGGGAGAAGGCGGCCAGCGCCCGGGCGACGCCGCACAGGCACGCCGGGGGCGTGAACGGCAGCACCACGCCCGCGGGCGCGCCGGTGGCACGCTCCCGCACCGGGGCGTCGGGGCTCATCGTGGGCATGGCGTCCGCTGGGTAGGAACGTGAGAACCGGGACGGAACGGGTGGCGCGCGCTCACGAGGCGGGCTCCATCTCCACGGCCGCGTAGCCGGGGATCGGGAAGCGCGCGCACAGGGCGGCCACCTCCTCGCGCGCCGCGGCCGCCACGGTGGCGTCGAGCACGAAGTCGCGGTCGCCCAGCGGCTGCACCGCGGAAAGCACCGCGTGAACCACCTCGGCGCAGCGCGGCATCTCGGCCGGGCCCATCCCGCGCACCGCCAGGCCGTTGGTGCCGAAGCGCACGCCGCTGGTGACCATGGCGCCGCGCCGGTCGCCCGGGATGCGGTTCTTGTTCACCACGATCGAGCACGACTCCAGCGCCCGCTCGGCGATCACTCCGGTGAGCCCGCGCGCGGTGAGGTCCACCAGCACGATGTGGTTCTCGGTGCCGCCCGAGACCAGCGTGTAGCCGCGCGCCTCGAGCGCCGCCGCCAGCACGCGCGCCCCGGCGGTGATCCGCCGCGCCACCTCGCGGAACTCCGGCGACGCGGCACGCGCCAGCGCGCTGGCCTTGGCCGCGATGGCCGCCAGGCTGGGCGTGCCCTGGAAGTACGGGAAGGCGGCACGCTGCACGAGCGAGGAAAGCGTCCCCCGGCCATCGGGCGCGGGGGCGTCGTGGTCGCGCCCCATCAGCACCAGCCCGCCGCGCGGGCCGCACAGTTGCTTGTAGGTGCTGGTGGTGGTGAAGTGGGCGTGGTCCACCGGCGAGGGGTGCTCGCCCGCCGCCACCAGCCCGGCGATGTGGGAGATGTCGGCCAGGAGGTACGCGCCCGCCTCGTCGGCGACCTCGCGGAAGGCGCGGAAGTCGATGGTGCGCGGATACGCGCTGGCCCCGCACACAATCAGCTGCGGGCGGTGTTGCAGCGCCAGGCGGCGGACCTCGTCCATGTCGATCCGCCCGCGCGCGTCCACGCCGTAGGCCACGGCGTTGAAGTACACCCCCGACACCGACGCCCTGGAGCCGTGCGACAGGTGGCCGCCGGCGTCCAGGTCCAGCCCCAGCACGGTGTCGCCCGGGCGCAGCAGGCTGAACATCACGATCTGGTTGGCCGACGTACCCGAGTGCGGCTGCACGTTGGCGTAGCGGGCCCCGAACGCCCGCCGCGCGCGTTCGATCGCGATCCGCTCCACCTCGTCCACCACGCCGTACCCCGCGTGGAAGCGGGCGCCGGGGTACCCCTCGGTGGTGGTGTTCAGCAGCGCCGTCCCCTCGCACGCCAGCACCGCCGGGTCGGCGATGCTCGAGGCGGCCACCATGGTCAGCGTTTCGGCCTGCCGCCGGTGCTCGCGGGCGATCAGCTCGTACAGCGCCGGGTCGCCGCCGCGCAGCCGCGCCAGCCCACGCGCCGCCGTGGCCTCCACCGCTCCGGTGCCGTCTTCGTCCACCCCGGGGCCGGGGCCGAACACGTGAAAGGCCTCGGCCGGCAGGCCCGGCACCAGCACCGCGCCCTGCTCCACGAAATCGTGCACGTCTACCTCGTCCTGAAGGGGACCCGGGCAGCCGGCGCCCGGGTCGGGGACAGGTGATCCCTCTGCCTCGCGCCGCCTCGGCGATGGAGGCGGCACGGCGGGGGGTGCGTCGCACTGCGAAACGGAAGCGGCCGGGGGCGCCCTGCCCCCGGCCGTGGGGATGTGCTACCGGGCGGCCCCGGCCATCGCCTGGCGCAGGCTCAGCGGACGCATGTCGGTCCACACGCTCTCGATCCAGGCCAGGCACTCGTCCTTCGTCCCGGAGCTACCCGCCTCGGCCCACCCGGCGGGAAGCTCGCGATCGGCCAGCCAGATCGAGTACTGCTCCTCGTGGTTCACCACCGCGCGGTAGATCTCTTCCCGCGTTTCGCTGCTCCCGGACATCGGCATTTCTCCATCGAATCAGGTGAGTCCCGCTCATCTCGCTGACACCGTCCGCCACAGTCTGTCCTCAAATGTCAGAGATCATGACCGTAGCGTCTCGCACGCCGGGCCGTCCGCTGGCGCACCCAAGGGGAGCGCCCATCCGCGGCACCGATCACCCGGCGCCTTTCTATATCGATTTGTTTCTGCTCCCATATATAAAAACCGCCACGGTGGGCACAGAAACATTTGATTCCAGAGGGGTACGTACCGAGGAGACACCGGACCAGCGCATCCGGTCACGGTCCTGAAACAGCAGGCGCGAAGCCCGGTTTTTCGAGGAGGAAGACTATAAACAGATGAGTGCGCAACGCGCAAGTGTTTAGAAATGGCCTAATGCATGCGCATGCTGTTTTGGGCCTACCATCCTCAAAGGGACATTTACGGATAAAGAAAAATTCATGGGAGTCCCATCGAGGCTCTCTGCCTTGCGATGATTGGAAATAGTCCACACCGGCCTGGCGCATCATCTGCGAATTGTCGTTCCGTACCCGGTGCCACGTAGCGCTCACCTATTGACGACTCTTTAGGAGCGTCGTTAGATATGGCGCGCTTCCTGGCGCACCAAATGTTTCCGCGCCGCGTCCGTGCCGGGCACAGGGTGCCCTCACCCGAGCCACGACCTTCCACGGGAGGATCGACGTGATGAAATGCCTCCGGCTCCTCCCGGCGGCCCTCATGCTGCTTCCGGCGGGGCTCGAGACCGCCGCCGCGCAGGGGGAGCGCGCCGCGCGCGCCGAACGGATCTCGATCCCCGGCGAACGGCGGACGCTGACCGCCGCGCGGCTCGCCGGCGCGGCGCCGCGGCTCGACGGCGTGCTGAACGACGAGGCGTGGAGCCTGGCGCAGCCGGCCACCGGCTTCGTGCAGCGCTCGCCCACTCCCGGCGCCCCCGCGACGCTCCGCACCGAGGCGCGCGTTCTGTATGACGACGCCGCGCTGTACGTGTCGGTGCGGATGGACGACCCGCACCCCGACTCGATCGCCGCCCCCGTGGGGCGCCGCGACCTGGGCGGCGTGTCGTCCGACTGGGCGCACGTGATCCTCGACTCGTACAACGACCGGCGCACCGCCTTCCGCTTTTCGGTGAACCCCGCGGGGGTGCGCGGCGACGCCCTCCTATCCGGCGACACCGGCGAAGACACGGGGTGGGACGCGGTGTGGGAATCGGCCACCCGGGTCGACGGCCAGGGGTGGACGGCCGAGTTCCGCATCCCCCTGTCGCAGCTCCGCTTCACCGCGCCGGCGAGCGACGGCGCGGGCGCGGGGGCGGGGCAGGTGTGGGGGCTGCAGATCACCCGCGAGATCGCGCGGCGCAGCGAGATCGACGACTGGAGCGAGGTCCGGCGCGACCGCAGCGGCTTCGTGTCGCAGTTCGGCGAGCTGGCGGGGCTCTCGGGGGTGCGGCCGGTCCGCCGGCTGGAAGTGCTCCCCTATACGGTGGCGCGCCTCACCCGCGCCCCCGGCACCCGCGCCGACCCCTTCTACCGCGGCAGCGACGGCGCGGGAACGCTGGGCGCCGACGTGAAGTACGGGCTGACCTCCAACCTCACGCTCACCGCCACGGTGAACCCCGACTTCGGGCAGGTGGAGGCCGACCCCAGCCAGGTGAACCTCACCGCGTTCGAAAGCTTCTACGCCGAGCGGCGCCCCT
>DASQLJ010000053.1:0-10543 GCA_035630095.1 Longimicrobium sp. | reverse complement strand
GACAGGGGTGCAGCACGACGTCGTTGCAGCGGACATGCCGCTGACGAAGAACATCCGCGTGTCGAACATCTTCGGCGCGAACATCTGCAACAGCTACTACGTGGGGAGCGCAACGCGCGTCTACGCCGAGGGCAAGCTCGTCATCTACGAGGACGACGCAACACCAGCGGCTCTCAAAGCGGCTGGCAACCCCGCGATGGCCGGCTACTACGACAAGATCGGCGACCAGTTCAACGCCGATATGGAGCCGGTGATCCGCAACAACTTCGGCGACGTGCTGCGGCGCGACGCCCAGACCGACGACAACGGCGTGCTGATCGCGCTGTTCACGCCCGTGATCAACAACAACTTCGACGGCGTGGCCGGGTTCGTGATCAGCTGCGACCTGTACCCCAACGACGAGGGCACCACCAACACCAACACCAGCAGCAACTTCGGCGAGGTGTTCTACGCCTACCAGCCCGAGGTGAACGGCACCGGCTACGCCTCGTTCACCCCCGACAGCTGGTACTGGAGCATCCGGGCCACCTTCATCCACGAGACCAAGCACGTGGCCTCGTACGTGGCGCACGCGGCCAACGGCCACGCCTTCCAGGAGGTCTCGTGGCTGGAGGAGGGGCTGGCCCGCCACTCGGAGGAGCTGTGGGCGCGCGAGACGATCTACAACGTGGCGTGGAAGGGGAACACCGGCTACGGCAGCGCTGGCACGCCGGGGAGCCTGTGGTGCGACTACCGGCAGACGACGGGGTCGTGCCTCACCAACACGCGGCGGCCGTCGCTGAACGTGCACCGGCACTTCCAGGGGCTGTACACCTTCATGACCAACCCCACCACGCGCTCGCCCTTCGGCCGCACCCCGGTGGACGGGGGATCGAGCTTCTACGCCACCTCGTGGTCGCTCACGCGCTACGCGATCGACCGCTACGGCGCGTCGGACGCCGCGTTCCTCACGGCGCTCACGCAGGCGAACACGCAGGGGATCACCAACCTGGCGGCGCGCGCGGGCGTGTCGCGCCAGCAGCTCCAGGGCGGCTGGGCGCTGGCGATGATCGCCGACGACTACCCGGGGCTGGCGTCGCCCAGCGCCGACATCCAGGTGCCCACCTGGAACTTCCGCAACATCTTCGCGGGGATGAACAGCGACTTCCCGGGGAACTTCGTCGCCGTCCCGCTGGTGCCCACGGCGCTGGCGTACGGGTCGTTCGCGCCGCTGACGGTGGATCCGCTCTACGGCGGCGCCGTGAAGTACTACACCTTCTCGGGCACGCAGAGCGCGGCGCAACTGGTGCGGCTCACCTCCACCGGCGGCGGCGCCCCGTCGGGCGACCTGCGCGTCGCCATCGCGCGGCTGCAGTGATCTCCCGGGTGTGGCGGCGGACCCCGCGTCCGCCGCCACACCCGCGGCCCCCACGTCCGGCGGATGCGGCACGACGCGCCGGCATGCCCTGACGCCCGGTGAAAGTCGCCGGAGCGAACGGGTCGCTTCCACCCTCCCCGCAGCCCCCAGCCGCACGGCACCCGCACCCGGGCGTGATCCGCCGGACGCGGCGGGGGCTTGCGTTCATCTGTTTTCGCCGCGATAGTTCCGGCCTTCTCCGCGCGCGCCACACGCGCGGGCTGATCCAAGCCCTGGGCCCGTCGCCCGCCCCCCTGCACATCTTCGGCATCCGGTCCGGCGCATTCCCACCGCGTCGTCCAGGGGTCGTGCAGGACACCTCACCCCCTGGACCACACCCTCCCAGATGAACGCACCGATCCACGTACGGATGCGGACCGCGGCAGTCCGCGTTCTGCTCGCCGGCCTGCCGATCCTGGCCGCGTGCAGCGACCGCACCACCGGCCCCAGCACCATCCGCGACCCCGCCGACCTCCCCCCGCTGCCGCGCGGCACCATCGCCGTGCTGAGCTGCACCGCGCAGCGCGCGGCGGCGACGGTGGAGTGCGAGACGGTCGCGCCGGCCCCGGCCGGCCAGAAGAACGGCCCGCGCGCGAACCTGCGCCTGCTGGGCGGCCAGGGGACCAACGTGCGGCTCACCTCCTCGGCGGTGGCCTACAACGGGGGCACCGAGGTGTTCTCGTTCAACCTGACGGTGCAGAACCTGATCACGCTGGGCCTGGCCACGGCCGACGGCGCCACGCGCCACGAGAACGGCGTGCAGGTGTTCTTCGCCACCGGGCCCAGCACCCTCACCGGCACCGGCGAGATCACGGTGGTGAACGCTACCGGCGTGGGCACGTTCACCGCGGGCGGGCAGCACTACTTCCAGTACGGCGGCAGCATCGGCGGCGTCGACCAGACGGAGCTGGGCGCCGACGGCATCCTCTCCACCGCCGAGACCTCGACGGCCAAGAACTGGCAGCTGGGGATGCCGGCCACCGTGGGCACCTTCGGCTTCACGCTGTACGTGGCCACGGAGACGGCGCCGGGCGCCATCGCGAGCGCGGCGCCGCAGGTGACCTCGGTGTCGCCGTCGCCGCTGGTGCCGGGGGCCACGGCCACGCTCACCGGCTACAACTTCAACCCCACCCCGGGGAGCAACAGCGTGACCATCGGCGCCGGCACGGCCACGGTCACCGGCGGCAACGCCACCTCGCTCACCGTGACGGTGCCGTGCACCTCCAGCGGCTCGGTGCCGGTGACGGTGGCCACCGGCGGGATGAAGGGCGCCGGCTACAACCACCCGCTGCAGGTCACGCAGCGCACGGTGGCCGTGGGCCAGGCGCTGGTGACCGCCACCTCGGCCGAGTCGTACTGCAACGAGCTCCCCTCGGCCAACGGCGCGGCGCGCTACGTGGTGGCGGTGTTCAACGACAACACCTCGCCCTCCGCCAACGCGCCCTTCCAGTTCTCGGCCGACGGCGAAGGCGTGGCGACCGAGCTGGCCGCCGTGCGCGCGGCGCCGGCGGGGCACGATGCGCTGGTGACCCCGCGGGCCTCGCTCGACCAGCAGCTCGAGCAGGCGCAGGCGCGCCTGGGCGACGCGCGCCACCAGGACCTGCTGGAGAAGAACCGCGCCGCGTACCAGCTGGGGCGCGCGCAGTTCCCCCGCGGCCGCGCGCCGCGCGGGATGGCGCTGAACCGTGACGTGGTGTACGGCGACCCGCCGGCCACCCGCCAGTTCCGCGTGTCGAACATCTCGCCGCCGGCGGGGCAGACGATCTGCAGCAGCTTCTACGTGGTGAACGCCACCCGCGTGTACTTCAACGGCAAGCTGGCCATCTACGAGGACGACGCCACGCCCGCCGGGCTGCGCTTCTCCGACAACGCGTCGATGGCGACCTACTACCAGAAGATCGGCGACCAGTTCAACGCCGACATGGAGCCCGTCCTCAACACCAACTTCGGCGACGTGCTGCGCCGCGACGCCGAGACCGACAACAACGGGGCCTTGATCGCGCTGTTCACGCCGCGCCTCAACACCACGTTCACCGGGGTGGCCGGATTCGTGGTGAGCTGCGACCAGTTCCCCAACAACGACACCACCACCACCCCGCGCGCGCCGGGCGGGCCCTACACCGGGCTCAACTCGTCGGGCGCCACGGCCAGCTTCGGCGCCTCGAACTTCGGCGAGTTCTTCTACGCCTACCAGCCCACCGTCAACGGCACGGGCTACGCCACGTTCACCCCCGACAGCTGGTACCGCACCATCCGCAGCACCTTCATCCACGAGAGCAAGCACGTGGTGTCGATGGCCGCGCGCGTGGCCAACGACGCGCCGGCGTTCGAGGAGAGCTGGCTGGAGGAGGGGACGGCGCGCACCTCGGAAGAGATGTGGATGCGCAACGCGGTCGACAACGTGGCGTGGAAGGCGAACACGGGCTACGGCTCGCTCGCCAACCCGATCAACGTGTACTGCGACGCGCGCCCCGGCTTCGCCGAGTGCGACGCCAACCCGCGGCGGCCCGCGGCGATCATGCAGCGGCACTTCGTCTCGCTGTACACCAACATGTTCGGCACCAACGCGCGGCTGCTCTCGCCGTTTGGCGCCACCGCCAGCGACACCCAGTCGTACTGGTACGCCACCTCGTGGTCGCTGATCCGCTACAGCCTCGACCGCTACGGCGCGTCGGACGCGGCGTTCCTCACGGCGCTGACGCAGTCGACCACCTCGGGGATCACCAACCTGACGGGGCGGGCGGGGGCCACCACCGACCAGCTCCTGGGCGGGTGGGCGCTCTCCTTCGCGGCCGACGACTACCCGGGGCTGGCCAGCCCGAGCGCCGACACGCAGCAGCCCACGTGGAACTTCCGCAGCATCTACGCGGGGCTGAACGCCGACTTCCCCGGCACCCACTCGCTCCCGTACCCGCTGGTGCCGCAGGCGCGCAGCTTCGGCACCTTCGCGCCGGTGGGGGTCACCACGCTGCGCGGAGGCGGCGTGCTGTGGTACGAGATCTCGGGCACGCAGACGGCCGCGCAGCTCCTGCGGCTCGAGACCAACGGCGGCGGCCAGCCGTCGTCGTCGCTGCGGCTGGCCATCACCCGCGTGCAGTAGCGGTGAGGGTGACCGGGCTCCTCTGCGCCTGGGTGGCGGCGATGGCGTGCGCGCCCGGCGCGCCCGCTCCGCCGCCGGCCGGGTCGGCCCCATCCGACCCGGCGCCCGCCGCCGCGGCCGACACGGTGCGCGGCACGGTGGCGGAGGTGGGCTCGGAGCCCGGCACCTGGATGGTGCTGCGCACGCCCGGCGGCGCGGTGGTGCGGCTCGACGGCGAGCGGCCGCTGCTCCGCGCGGTGGTGGGGCTGGAGGTGATGGTGCGCGGCACGCCCGCGGCGGGCGGGCTGGCCGTGCGCGAGCTGCGGGTGCGGTCATCCAACGGCGTGGCCGCGGTGGACGGCGTGCTCGAACGCCGCGGCGGCGGGTACGTGCTGGTGACGAGCGAGCGCGGCACGCTGCCCGTCCCCCACCTTCCCGCCGCGCTGCGGGGGATGGTGGGCGCGCGGGTGTGGCTGGCCGGCCCGCTCGACCGCGCGCCCGACTCGTCCGGCGTGATCAGCGAGCCGGTGCGGTAGCTCCCGTCGGATCGGCAGATGAACATCGGAAGGGCTCCTCCGCGATCGTGCGGGGGAGCCCTTTCCGCATCGCGGCGTCGATCGCGAGGACCCGATTCGGCACGCTTGTGCTTGCGGCCCGAATCGGCCATCTTGTCGCGCCCCTTTGGTGCGGGGCTCCGCATAGCGGGTTTCGGCAGGCTTCCACCCCATCGCACATCGGGCCCCGCCCGCGCGGGCGCTCGGCCCTCCCGCCTCATCCATCCGCGAGCGAGACAATGCGCAAGACATCTCCCCGCCCCGTACGTTCCGCCGCTCTCTGCGCGCTGCTCGCCGCTCTCCCCGTGCTGGCCGCGTGCGGCGACGGCACCGGCAGCGGCGTCCGCACCGTGGACGACCTCCCCCTGCCCCGCGGCACCGTGGCGGTGCTGAGCTGCAGCGCGCGCGTGTCGCCGGCCGACGTGGTGTGCGAGCCCTCCCCCGCCCCGTCGGCGCGAGAGAACGGACGGCGCGCCAACCTGCACCTGCTGGGCGGACAGGGCACCTACGTGCGCCTGGCCTCGTCGAACGCGGCGTACAACGGCGGCACGCAGGTGCTGTCGTTCGACGTTTCGGTGCAGAACCTGACCACGCTCGCCTTCGCCACGGCCGACGGCGCCACCCGGCACGACGCGGGGGTGCAGGTGTTCTTCGCCGCGCCGCCCGCCACCACGGGCGGCTCGGGCACGGTGACGGTGGCGAACGCCACGGGCCAGGGCGTCTTCACCGCCGCCGGGCAGGACTACTTCCAGTACGGCGGCGAGCTGGGAGGCTCCGACCAGGGCGAGCTGGGCGCCGACGGCATCCTGGCCACCGGCGAGGTGTCGTCGGCGCGGCAGTGGCGGATGAACGTGCCGGAATCGGCCACCGCCTTCACCTTCCAGCTCTACGTGGCCGCGCAGACGCCTGCCGGCGCCATCGTCAGCGCGGCGCCGCGGGTCACCTCCATCTCGCCCGCCACGCTCGTGCCGGGCGCCGCGGCCACGCTGACGGGCGTGAACTTCAACGCCGCCGCCGCGTCCAACACGGTGACCCTCGGCGGCGTGGCGGCCGCGGTCACCGGAGGCGGCGCCACCTCGCTCACCGTGACGGTGCCATGCACGGTGAGCGGCGCGGTGCCGGTGGAGGTGGCGCAGGGGGGGATGAAGGGCGCCGCCTTCACGCACCCGCTGCAGGGGAACGTGCGCACGCTGGCGCCGGGGCAGTCGGTGATCGTGACCGACGCGGCCCAGGTGGGGTGCAACGAGCTGGCTTCGGCGGGCGGGGCGGCGCGCTACACCGTGGCGGTGTTCAACGACAACCCGTCGCCCAACGCCTCGGCGGCCGTGCAGGTCTCGGGCGACGCGCTCGCGTCGCCGCCGCCGCTCTCCGCGCTGCGCGCGCCGGGGGTGGTGGCGTCGATGGCCGACCCGCTGGTCACCCCGTTCACGCGGGCCGCGGCGGCGCGCCACCTGGAGGTGCTGGAGAACGGGCGCCGCCAGGCCGCGCGGCTGCGCGAGCGCTTCCGCGACGACCCGCGGATGCGCGCGGAGCGGCGGATGCGCGCGGAGCGAGCGGCGGTGACGGCGCCGCCCGCCACGCGCACCTTCCACGTGGCGAACATCAACTCGCCGGATTACTGCAACGTGGGGTACTCGGTGAGCGCCACGCGCGTGTACCTGGGGAGCAAGGTGGCGATCTACGAGGACGACGCCACCCCGGCCGCCTTCCGGGCCGCGTCGAACGCCACGATGCAGGACTACTACAATCGCATCGGCGCGCAGTTCGACGCCGACATGTACGCGATCGTCCGCGACCACTTCGGCGACCCGCTGGTGCGCGACGCGGCCACCGACGACAACGGGGTGCTGGTGGCGCTGTTCACGCCCATCATCAACAACCAGTTCCCGGGGGTGGCGGGGTTCGTGTCGTACTGCGACCAGTTCCCCAACGCGCCGGGGAACGCGGCCAGCAACTTCGGCGAGTACTTCTACGCCTACCAGCCCACGGTGGCCGGCACGGGGTACTTCTCCGGGTTCACCGCCGACCGGTGGTACTGGTCGATCCGCGGCGTGTTCATCCACGAGACCAAGCACGTGGCCTCGGGGGCCGCGCGGGTGGCGAACGGCGCCCCGTTCGAGGAGTCGTGGCTGGAGGAGGGGACGGCGCGCCACGCCCAGGAGCTGTGGGCGCGCCTGGCCACCGACGCGGCCCCGTGGAAGGCGAACACCGGCTACGGGAGCGCCGCGGCCCCCGGCAGCGTGTACTGCGCGGTGCGGCCCACCGATGCGGCGTGCCTGGCCGGCAACCCCCGCCGCCCGTCGCTCGACATGTACACCCACTTCTCGACCCTGTACACGGCCATCGACAGCACCAACGCCGCGATCCTGTCGCCGTTCGGGCGCACGCCGTACGATGACGCCTCGTATTTCTACGCCATGTCGTGGTCGCTGGTGCGCTACGCCGGCGACCGCTACGGGGCGTCGGACGGTGGATTCCTGACCGCGCTGAACCAGGGGAACAACACGGGCACCGCGAACCTGTCCGCGCGCGCGGGCGTGTCGATCGACCAGCTGCTGGGCGGGTGGGCGCTGGCGCTCGCGGCCGACGACTACCCCGGCCTGGCCACGCCCGGCGCCGACATCAGCCTGCCCACCTGGAACCTGCGGGCGATCTACGGCGGGCTGAACACCGACTATCCGGGCTCGTTCCGCGCGTACCCGCGCCGCGGAGCCTCGGTCGCGTTCGGCGCGCTGGGGGCGATGGAGGTTTCGCCGCTGCAGGGCGGCGGCGTGTTCACCTTCGACGTGTCGGGAACGCAGACCGCGCCGCAGCTGGTGCGCCTGCGCGGAAGCGGCGGCGCCGCGCTGCCCTCCACCGTGCGCGTGGCGATCGCGCGCGTGCAGTGACGCGGCATCGGCGTCGTTTCTGAAGCAGACGGCGAAGGGCTCCCCCGCGTGGTGCGAGGGAGCCCTTCGTGTCTCCGGCTCTTACGGCGGGTTTCACGCAGAGTCAGCGGAGTTAGCGGAGACAGCGGAGTTAGCGGAGACAGCGGAGGAACTGCGCGGAGCAGGAAGATGAACAGTCTGAAGTGCCTCCGGGAATCGACCCGGAAGCTGCCCCCGCGCCGACGAGCCTCGCGCAGTTTGCGAGGCTTTTCGTAGTTGTTGCTGCGGCTTCAGCCGCCGGTCAGCGGGGCCTCGGAAGCTCCCATCGGCGGCGCGGCGCCAGGCCAGCGGATGTCGCGATCACCCGTCGCCGCCGGCGCGGGCGCGGTGGTAGTGGCGGCGAGCCTTGGCGCGGTTGCCGCAGTCGCTCATCACGCACCAGCGGCGGCTGCGGTTGCGGCTGGTGTCCAGGTACAGCCACTCGCAGTTGTCGCCCTCGCACTCGCCGATCCGCGCGAGCTCGCCCGAGGTGAGCAGCTCGGCCGCCGCGCGCACCACCGGCCAGAGCACGCGGTCGAGCCCGTCGCCCTCCCACGCCCAGGCGAACGCCTGCTCCCCGGCAGAGGCCACGCGCAGGTGCGGGAGCGCGCGCGACAGCTCGGCGTTGATCAGCGCCAGGTCGTCGTTCTCGGGGCAGGCGCCGTGGCAGACGGGCGCGAAGACGCGGTACAGCGCCTCGCGCAGGGTGATGGCGCGCGCGAACACGGAAGCGGCTGCGTCCGCCTCCTCGTCGCCGCGCGCCAGCAGCGCCCCGGCGGCGGGGTCGTCGATCACGCCGGCGCGCAGGCCCCACCACACCAGGTCGCGGTAGCCCGACAGCCACTCGCTCTCGGGCGCGTCGCCGTGCACGCCCGCGGTGTTGGCGAAGTCGAGCGCCAGGTGCCCGCCGGCCAACTCCTTCTCCGCGAACGGGTTCTGCAGTGTCATCGGTATGATCCGGTCGAGGGTTTCATCTAACCTCTAATCTGACCCTTGACAGGTTAGATGTCCAGCCCTATGATCTACCTAACCTTCAAAACGCATTTTGAGGGTTGTACGATCATCCGAGCTGGAGGGAGACCCGATGCATCCCGACGACGCCATCCACATCGCCCCGAACGAGCCGCGCGCGGCCCACCGCACGGCCGGCACGAACACCCGCCCCGCGCTCCCGCGGCTGATCCGGCGCCTGCTGCACGCGTGGATGGAAGGATGGACGTGGTACGCCCGGCAGGGGTTCGCCCCGCCCGCGGTGGAACCGGTGTTCCCCCGCCGCGCGGCCGTTCGCGGAGAGGCCGCGCCGCGCGCCCGCCGCTGGTCGGCGCCGTGCCCGCCCCCGCGCTTCGCGCTGCTGTACGGGCGCGGGGCGGGCGCCGGATGCCCGTGATCGCGCGGCGGGTGCGCGCGTTCGGCGCGTTGCGGCTGGGGGCGTACGCGGCCACGTGGATCATCTGGGGGAGCACGTACCTGGCGATCCGCGTGGCGGTGGAGGTGATTCCGCCGTTCCTGCTGGCGGGGGTGCGCTCGGTGATCGCGGGGGCGATCCTGATCACGATCGGCGCGCTGCGGCACGATGCGTGGCCGCGCCGGCCGCAGGTGGTCGCCGCGGTGCTCACCGGGGCGATGTTCTTCCTGGTGGGCCACGGCGGGCTGTTCTGGGCCGAGCAGCGCGTGGCCAGCGGCCCCGCCGCGCTGATGATCGCCACCGAGCACTTCTGGCTGCTGCTGGCGGGGTGGATGCTCGGCCGCGTGGCCGCCACGCGCCGCGCGTGGACGGGCGTCGCCGTGGGCCTGGGCGGCGTGGCGCTGCTCACGGTGGCCGGCGGCGCGGCGGGGATCGACCCGGTGGGCGCGGTGGTGCTGCTGATCGCCTCCGCCGCGTGGGCGCTGGGGACGCTGTACTTCACCGGCGAGCGCAAGCCGGCGTCGCAGCCGTACGCGGCGGGGATCCCCCTGCTGGGCGGCGGCGTGATGCTGCTCGCCGCCTCTGCCATCTTCGGCGAGCCGGGCCGCATCGCCCTGGCGGACGTGACGCCGCTCGCCGCGGGCGCGCTGGCGTACCTGATCGTCTTCGGCTCGGTGGTGGCATTCACCGCCTACAGCTGGCTGGTGGAGCGCGAGGGCCCCAGCAACGCCCTCAGCTTCACCTACGTCAACCCGCTGGTGGCCGTACTGCTGGGCGCCGCCTTCCTGCATGAGCCGCTCACCTGGCGCATCGCCCTGGCCGCCGCCGCGATCATCGCCGCGGTCGTGCTGATCATCGGCGGCACCGCCACCCCCGCGCCGAGCGTCCGCCACGCCCCTCCCGCCGACCGGCTCCCGCCCACGGCTCCGGAAACGGCGCACCGCAGGAAGCGCGCGGCGCAGGGGCAGCGGCGGTAGGGCGCTCGACGGAAAGTCCGGCGCTCGACGACGCAGAGATTATTCGGTGCGATAGACGGATGAGGGCGCGCGTGCCGCGGCGCTGTCCCGGGAGAGATCGCGAGGCGGGCACCCGGCCACACCGCAGCCGTCGCGTGGACAAAGCCCGGCAGGCCCCTCGAAACCCACCACCCTCTCCCGCGAAGCGGGGGAGGGCGAGCGCTCCAAGGCGCGGGGAGGGGGCCCC
>DASQLJ010000052.1:0-2362 GCA_035630095.1 Longimicrobium sp. | reverse complement strand
TGCCGTCCACCCGCGCCACCGCCAGGCGCCCGCCGTGGATCGCCCCGCCCAGCGCGGTGAGCGTCTGCCGGAGCACCCAGTTCCGCCCCGGCTGGGTGCGCGCCACGATGTTGGCCACCAGGAACGCCAGCGCCGCGCCGAGGAGAACTCCCCCCAGCGCCCAGCTCGCCAGCCGCCACCCGCGCGTGCGTGCCATCCCCCGTCAGCCCTCCCCCGCCCCGCCGCGGATCACGGTGAGCGGGCGCCCGGCGCTGGGCCCGCGGCGCCCGGGCGCTTCCCGCGCGCGCTCGCGCAGCGCGCGCACCACGTAGACGGACGCCGCCGCGCCCGCGGCCAGCACCGCGCCGGCGGCGGCGATGCGCCTCCAGTCGAGCCCGCTGTCGTTCATCCTCGCGGCTCCGCGCGGTCGTCCTGGAAGATGGCCTCCACCTGGGCGCGCCCCGTCCGGTCCAGCGGCGGGCGGCCGCGGCGGAAGAAGAGGTGCCGGCTGGTGGGCACGAAGTCGCCCGTGTCCTCGAAGTACATGTAGTGCGTCACGCGGATGGTGGTTCCGTCCAGCCGCAGCACGTTGAGCGAGTTCTTCTCGCGCTCGCGCGCCCGCCCCCGGCGCGAGGTGCTGGTGCCGCTCTGCACGATGGCGATGCCGTGCTCGCGGTCTTCCCCGGCGTACACGTCGAGCGAGTTGCCGATGTAGGCGCGGTGCAGGTGGCCGCCCATCACCAGGTCCACCTTCATGGCGGTGAAGGCGTCGAGCGCGCGCTGCGCCTTGGGCATCGCGTCGCCGCCCTCGAAGTCGGGCGGGGGCGCGAAGTGGTGGTGCGCCACCACGATGCGCATCTCCTCCTCCGGCAGCCCGGCGAACGCGTCGCGCGCCATCTCGAGCTGCCAGCGGTGGATGCGGCCGTTGGTGATCTGCCGGTGCGGATCGGTGGAGTTCAGCGCCACGATGGTCGCGCCGGGGATGCGCGTGACCGTGTCGAGCTCCTCCTGGATGTGCTTCTTGTAGTGGCGGTACGGGTCCAGCAGCCGCTCGGCCACGCGGTACAGCGGCACGTCGTGGTTCCCCGGCGTGACCACGATGGGCACGCGCGGAAGGCGGTCCAGGTACGCGCGCGCGGCGGCGAACTGCTCCTCCTTCGCCCGCTGCGAGAAGTCGCCCGAGGCCACGATGGCGTCGGGCTTCAGCGCCGCCGCGAAGGTCTGCACCGCCTCGCCCACGTGCTCCACGTAGGGCGGGCCGAAATGCAGGTCGGAAACGTGGAGAAGCGTGATCAACCGGCGGCCGGGCTCTGGTTCAGCAGGTTCGCGCACGAACGGACAGAGTAGATGCGACGCGCGTGCCAGTCACTTCGGGAGATGGGGGATCGGGGACGCGAAGGTCTTGGCCGTCCGTCGATCCAACCCGTGAAACGACATGCCTGACGATCGTCGTGCGACCGACCGGGATCGGTGCGGCGGCGGGCGGGCCCCCCTCCCCCGCTTCGCGGTACCCTCCCCCCAAAACAACCTGGGGGGAGGGTGGTGGCCTGCCGGCGGCGGTGCATGCTGCGGTTGCCGTGTGCCGGATGACGGAAATCGACCTCGACGCGTCTCGCGCGGCGCCGTGCTCCGCGGGATCACGCGTCGGGGGATGGGGATCGATCGCTATCCGCGGACGAGGCCGGGGAAAGGGAGATCGGCGCGCGCGTTCAGCTCCAGGCCGGCCGTTTCGCCGCGTTCCAGGCGGAAGACGCCGGCGCGGGCGATCATCGCGGCGTTGTCCGTCGAGAGGCGCGGGCTGGGTGCGGAGGTGCGCGCGGCTGGCCAGCTCGGGGACCACGCCGCCGTAGAGCCGGTGGACGTCCTGCGTGAAGATCACGTGGCCCAGGAGGTCGCCCTCCCCCCGCAGCACCGCCGCCGACGTCTCGTCGCACGACGTCTCGATCCCCAGCACCAGCGGCTCCGTCACCGCGGCCTCGCGGGGCGCTGCGGAGCGGGCGTGGGGGAAGCGGCCGGGGCAGGTCCGTCCGGCGGCCGCACGTCCTCCGCGCGGGCGATGCGCACGCGGTTGGGCACCGCGCGCGCGGACGAGCCGGCGGGGACGCCCAGGATGGTGACGGGGACCACCACGCCGGCCGGCGGCACGTCGCGCGGGATGGAGTCGAGCAGCACCACCGCGCGCACGTCGCGCAGGCTCAGCCGCGCCACCGTGCGCTCGGCGCCGAAGACGTGCACCTCCACCTGGCCCGGCATCGGAACGTAGCCCGGCGGCGCGGCCACCGGCATCGCGGCGAACGCGCGGTCGGCGCGCCGGTCCACCCGCCCCGCCACGCGCACCTCCCGCGTGGACACGCGGATGCCGTGCATCCCGCTGGTGTCCAGG
>DASQLJ010000051.1:0-5547 GCA_035630095.1 Longimicrobium sp. | reverse complement strand
CCACGATGGGGATGCGCTCGCCGTCGCGCCGGCCGCGGCGGATCACCAGCCATTCCACGCCCGCCTCCTCCTCCACCACCGCCGCCATCCCCCCGCGCGCCAGGTGCTCGGCCACGGGCGGCGAGGCCTCGCCGGCGATGGAGGTGAGCACCACCGTCCCCGGCGTGCGCTCGCGCATCGGCAGCACCAGCGGGTCGTCGGCGTTCAGCACGGCGAAGCCGCCCGGCTTCACGGTCGACGGGATCACCCCCTTCACCGCGGCCAGGTCCTCCACGGTGTGGATGCCGCGCAGGCCCAGGTGGTCGGCGCTCACGTTCAGCACCACGCCCACGTCGCACGCCTCGTAGCCCAGCCCCGAGCGCAGGATGCCGCCGCGCGCCGTCTCGATCACCGCCACGTCCACCTGCGGATGCGAGAGCACCACGCCGGCCGCGAACGGGCCGGTGAAGTCGCCCTCCATCAGCAGGTCGTCGCCGAAGTAGATGCCGTCCGTCGTGGTGTAGCCGACGGAGGCGCCGGTGGCGCGGAAGAGGTGCGCGAGCAGCCGCGTCGTCGTCGTCTTCCCGTTGGTCCCCGTCACGGCGATCACGGGGATGGTGACCGGCGCGCCCGGCGGATACAGCCCGTCCAGGATCGCCCCCGCGGCGTCGCGCGGCGTCCCCTCGTCGGGGTCGGTGTGCATCCGGATGCCGGGGGACGCGTTCACCTCGATGATCGACGCGCCGTTCGCGTCGAAGGGCACCGAGATGTCGGGGGTGAGCACGTCGATCCCCGCCACGTCGAGCCCCACGGCGCCCGCGGCGAGCACGCAGAGCGCGGCGTTGCGCCGGTGGATCGCGTCCGTGCGGTCCACCGCGGTGCCGCCGGTGGAGATGTTGGCGGTGCCGCGGAGCTGCACCCGCTCGCCGGTCGCGGGCACGGTGTCGAGCGTGCGCCCGCCGCGCTCCAGGTACCGGGCCGTCGCCTCGTCCAGCGGGAGCGGCACCAGCGGCGCGGCGGGGTCGTTGGGATCGCGCCGGGGTTCGCGGTTCGCCTGCTCCGCCAGCTCGCGGATGGTGCGGGTGCCATCGCCCACCACGTGCGCGGGGACGCGCTCGGCGACGGCGATCACGCGGCCGTTCACCACCAGCACGCGGTGATCGCGCCCGTCCACGAAGGGTTCGACGACGACGGTGGGATGCTCGGCGGCGGCCGCGGGCCAGGCCAGCCGCAGGTGCTCGGGCGTGTCCAGGCGGCCGGAGATGCCGCGGCCGTCGTTGGCGTCGAGCGGCTTCACCAGCACCGGGTAGCGCAGGTCGGCGGCGATCTCGAGCGCCTGCTCGAGCGTGGCGGCCACGTCGCCGCGGGGGACGGGGAGGCCGTTGCGGGCCAGGACCGCCCTGGTGCGCTGCTTGTGCGAGGTGATGCCGGTGGCGATGACGCTGGTGAAGTCGGTCATCGCCGCGTCGAGCCGGCGCAGCGTGCGGCCCAGCCCGAGCTGCACCACCGGCTCGCCGGGGAAGCGGCGGACGGGGATCCCCCGCTTCCGCGCCGCGTCGATCAGCACCGACGCCGTCGGACCCGGGTGCTCGCGGAGATAGACGTCGCGCAGCAGGGCCACGGCCCGCTCGGCCTCGGCCGGCTCGCCGCGAAGGCAGCGGGTGAGCAGCGCGGCGGCCTCGTACAGGCTCTCGACGCCCACCTCGGCCTCGGCGTAGCCCACCGCGAGCTGCGGCGGGTCGGCGCCGACGCCGGGGCGCACGCGCGAGAAGCCGACGGCCGCGCCGGCCCGCGATTGCAGCGCGAGGGAGATGCGGCCCACCAGCCGCGCCCATGCGGCGGCGCTCGGTGCGTCTTCTACGTCGTCAGGCTGGGGGAGGCCGGGGAGCGCCGCGGAGACGCGGTCGAGCAGGCCGGGGACGGCGCCGGGCGATCGGGCGGCCAGCGAGGCGCCGACCTCCACGTCGCAGGCGGCGACCGGGCGGGTGTTCCAGAGGCTGGGTCCGCGCAGCGCGCGGACCGATCGTAGGCGTATCCCGGGCGAGGCTGTGTCGCCCGGGCCGGCAGCGGCGTCGCTCAAGCGCCCTCGCCCGGGGCCCCGCGCGCGCCGTCGCGGCCCTCGGCGGGGGCCGCGGCCATGCCCCGCGGCTCGGCGCCGCAGTCGATGCGGCGAGTGAATGCGGTCTCGGGCCGGCTGTTGCGGTCGCCCTGTGCGGGATCGGGGCGGCGCCCCTGGCTGTTGCGTTCCATCATGCCACTGCCAAGCGTTGAAGAAATGGAGACCTCTATTGCTAATGGATAAAAAGCACGCCGCGTACTCACCGTGTAGCAGCGCTTGGTCGAATCGCTGCCGGCAGAGCCTCGGGCGCGCGTAAACTCTTGCGTCTGCCTCAATCTACCGCGTTCCGCCGATTCCGGCGAGAGAGAGCGCCGCTACGTTGCCGCCAGCGCGCCGGCCGGGCCGCGTGGACGCGGCGGAGTTGCCCCGGGGGTGCCGGGGAGTTACAAGCACGGGGCGCGCCGGGCCGAACCGGCAGGGCCAGTCACTGAACGGGGTGGGATGATGGAGTTTCGCTACGCGGTGGAGTCGGACGCACCTTTCCTGGCGGAGATCAACCGCCAGCTGATCGAGGACGAGTGGGACGGCGGGGGGATGTCGCTGGAGCGGCTGGAGAAGCGGATGCGGCGGTGGCTGGAGGAGGGCGAGTACAAGGCGATCCTCTTCCAGGAGAACGGCGCGACCGTGGCCTACTGCATGGTGAGCGTCGACGAGGATTCGGCCTACATCCGGCACTTCTTCGTGATGCACGAGCACCGCCGCGGCGGCGTGGGCCCGCGCGCGGTCGACCTGCTCTTCCGCGAGATCATCCCGCCGGGCTTCCGCGTGACGCTGGACGTGCTGGCGAGCAACAAGGGCGGCCACCGCTTCTGGCGCTCCGTCGGCTTCACCGACTACGCCATCCGCATGGAACGGCTCCCCGCGGAGGCGGAGGCGGGCGAGGCGGTGTAGCGGTCAAAGCCAGAAAAGTGAGGCGGGGGACGGCTCGAGCGCCGTCCCCCGCCTTCGTATGCGCCGAATGTCGTCACCGAAGTCAGCTATGTTCCCTTCGGCTTCTTCCGCTCTTCCCGTTTGAGCATCGGCGGAACCCCGATCAGCTTCGCCGCGGCTTCGTCCCAGGGGACGGTGAGCTTGGCCGGTCCGGGCACGGGGCCGGGGCTGGTCTTTTCATCCCACGGGATGTCGATGCCGGGCTTCTTTCGATGGGCGGCCATGCGGTGCCTCCTGCGAGGGGAGAAACAGTTTTATTGCCTGACTGCGGCGTGCGCTCTGAAGGGAGTACGTGGAGCTCGGGGGATTTGATTCCGAGCGCCGCGACAAGTCTGGTGGCATGGGCCCGCACCGACCCGGCCGAAGCTTCGCCCGCTCCGGACCCATCCGCCCCGCGCGGATGTCGCGCCCACAGCCTCGCGCAGTTTGCGAGGCTTCCCATTGTTCTAGCTTGCGGCTTCAGCCGCCTTCCCCCCACGACAGCCCCGCCTCGTCGTACGGCCACTCGCCCCCACTCGCCATCACGGCCGCACGATCAGCCGGATCGGGTTGCCTTCCTTACTCGCCAGGCGCTCGACGCCGCGCGCGACGTCTTCGAGCGGCATCACGTCGCTGATGGAGGCGGAGACGTCGAGGCGGCCGTGGGTCACCAGCGTCACGAGCTGGTCGAGGTGCTCCTTGCGGTAGCCCAGGTGGCCGAGCAGCGACTGCGACCTCACGCCGAACACCACGCCCGGCCCGAGCTGCACCGGCTCGGGCGAAAGGCCGATCATCACCACGCGGCCGTTGCGGCCGATGGAGGCGGCCGCCTGCGCCAGCACCGCGTTTGCGCCCACCAGGTCCACCGCCAGGTCCACCCCCAGCCCGCCGGTCAGCTCGCGGATGCGCGCCGGCACGTCGTCGTCGGCGGGGTCGAGGGCGGCGTCGGCCCCGGCGGCGAGCGCCCGCTCGCGCGCGGCCGGCAGCGTGTCGACGGCGATGATCGGCGCGGCGCCCACCATCCGCGCGATCCGGACCGCGTGCACGCCCAGCCCGCCGATCCCCCAGAGCGCCACCGCTTCGCCGGCCCGCAGCGCGCCGCGGTCCACCAGGCCGGCGTAGGGGGTGGACACCGCGTCGGCCAGGATCGCCGCCTGCTCGAACGGCAGCGTGTCGGGGATCGGCGTGAGGCACAGGTAGGGGACCACGATGTACTCGGCCCAGGCGCCGTCGTACTGGAAGCCCATGATCTGGAAGTTGAGGCAGGCGCCCTGGCCGTGCCCGCGCGCGCAGTTGGCGCACGCGCCGCACGCCCGGCCACCCGACATCACCACGCGCCGGCCGGGCTGCCAGAACGCCGGCACCTGCGCGCCCACGCGGGCGATCACCCCCGACGCCTCGTGGCCCGGCGTGAGCACCTCGAGCGGGGTGCGCAGCGAGCCGTCCATCAGGTGCACGTCGGAGAGGCAGATCCCGCACGCCATCACGCGGACGAGCACCTCCTGCGGACCCGGCACGGGCACGGGAACGTCTTCCACGCGCAGGCTGCGCTCCGCGCGGCGGTAGCGGGCGGCGCGCATCCGCTCCGGCACGCCGTCGCCCGCCGGATCGGCGGCGGTGCTTCCCAGGCTTTCGGTCATCGTTTCATCCCCCAAACGTCGCCGCTCACTTGGCCCGCCGCGTGCCGGCCTTGCCACCGACGTGCGCCCAGAGCGCGCGCTCGACCCGCACCGGCGTCCACTCCGCGCCGAGCCGGGCGGCGCGGTCGCGCAGGGCTTCGGCGTAGCGGGCGTATTCCTTCGGGGTGAAGGTGACCTGGCCCATGCCGGGGACCTGGGCCGCCACCAGCTCGTCGAAGAAGGGATAGACCTCCGGCGCGGCCGCGGAGGCGACGCCGGAGGCGGTGGCGGGGCCCACGCCGGCGAGCTTGGCGAGGAGGGCGATGGGCTCGCTGGGGTGCGGGATCCTGGCGATCGCGGCGGCGCTGGTCTTTTCCACCAGCGCGGGGTCGTTGCCGCGGACCAGCGCCAGGTTGCGGGGACGCCAGATGCCGCGCGCCATCTTCCACTCGGTGAGCCGCACGAGCTCGGCATGGGTGACGTGCGGCGTCTTGCGCGCGGCGATCAGCCCGGGAAGCTCGTCGCGGAACCAGTGGTCCAGCTCCGGCAGCTTCGCCACGCCCTGCCGCTCGACCACCTCGTCGTACCGCCCCAGCGCCTCGCGCCACTCATCCGGCTCGTCGCTCTTCCACAGCGTCGCCATCGCGGAACCTCGATCGTGGATTCGCCCCGAATCACCCCGCGATCAAGATCCCGCGCGGCGAGCCCGGCCGCCACCCCCAGGATCACCATTCCCACTGGGGTCGATGGCGGCAACCACGCGGTTTCGGCTTGTACCTCGCGCCTGGTCTGATCTGATACCAATTCTCGGGATCTACTGCGAAAACCGAGAGATGTCATCCTGAGCGGCGCCGCTGCACCAGACCTTCGTCTACACCTTGCTTTGGCGGCGCCCGAAGGATCTAAAGCATGGGTCCAGGC
>DASQLJ010000050.1:0-16512 GCA_035630095.1 Longimicrobium sp. | reverse complement strand
GCGGGCGTCGGTGGCGGCCTGGCGCTGCTGCACGGCTGAGAGCTCGGCGCGGAGCTGGCGCACCTCGGCGGTGCGGGCCTCGAGCGCCTTGATCGCGGCGAAGTTCACGCCGTCGATGTCGAGCAGGCCGATGGCGCGGGTGTCGGTGCCCAGGCCGAAGGCGGCGTGGAAGTCTTCCGCGAACGGACCCATGTGCCGCGACTGGCGGCCTTCGGCGATGTAGTTCCAGGTGTTCACCGGGATGCCGCGGATCCGCGCCAGCACGTCCTCGCCGTCCACGCGGCCGAAGTTCTCCTTCAGCGACCGGCTCGACGAGCAGCTGAACACGCCCGAGCCCGACGCCAGGTTGCAGCCGGTGGTGAGCGTGGCGTTGGTGCGGAAGCGGAAGCCGCCCGAGGCGCGCGCGTTGAACTGGTTGTTGGCCGTCGCCTGGATCGAGTCGGTGGTGCTCGCGTCGCCCCAGTTGAAGGTGCCGCTGTGGCCGTTCGCGCTGGAGCGGTAGCCCATCGCTATCGCGTATTCGGCGTCGGCGGTGACGCGGTAGCCGATCGCCACCGCGCCCTGCTCGCTGGCGTTGGCGGTGTAGCCCATCGTGACGCAGCCGAAGCCGGTGCAGCGGTTGCTGGCGCCCGCGGCGAAGCCCACCGTGCCGCTCACCGTGTTGCCGCTGCCGAAGCCCGCCGCCAGCGTGCCCGACACGTTGGTCCCGTCGCCGAACGCGATCGTGCCGTAGCCGCTGGCCACGGTGCTCGTGCCGCCGGCCCACGAGAAGAAGCCGATGTTGTGGTCGTCCCACGCGTCCTGGACCGCGTTGCCGGCCCGGAAGGCCGACTTGAACGGGTACCACATCATCCGGTAGCCGTCGCCGGTGGCGGGGATGTAGCCGATGCCCAGCTCGCCGCGCGCAAGCACGCCGCCGGCGGTATCCACCACGAAGCGGTTGGAGAGCGGCGAGCCGGCGCGCAGCCGCAGCAGGTACCCCCCGCCGATGCCCAGGTCGGGCTGGGTGGCGGGCCAGGCGAAGCGCACGTGGGCGGGCGCCACGCAGGCCGCGTGCGTGTCGGGGGTGCCGACGCGGTAGACGTTGCCCGTGGTGGGCACGTAGCAGGCGCGGATGGAATCGACCTGCGCCGCGGCGGGCGCGGCAGTCAGGGCGGCGGTCAGCGCGGCGGCGGCGAGCGCCGCGAGCAGATGGCGGTTGCGCATGGGGATGGGCCTCGCGTGGTCGTGAGGAGAGACGGACGTTCTGCGGACCAGACATCCACCGGCGGGGTCAGGCGGCCGGGTAGAGCAGCTCGGCGTTGGTGATCACCAGCCGCAGTGCCGCCACCTCCACGGGGTCGGTGTCGGGCGCGGCGTGGCTCAGCGCGTTCAGCGCGCCGTTCGCCTGGCTGATCGCGTCGCGTACCTCCTCGGCGTCGCCCGAGCGGACCGCATCGCCCAGGTTGCGGAAGGCGGCGGCCGCGGCCTGGATGCCGTGCGACTCGCTGAGCGTGGGGATCACGCGGTTCCCCGCGTCGTCGGCGGCGTCGGCGAGGCCGGGGCGCAGGTCGATCGCGGCGGCGTCGCCGTGGGCGGCGACGGGCGCGCGCGCGGCCGGCGTGGTGGGGGTGTCGGCGCAGGCGCTCAGCCCGGCTGCGAGCAGGGGCAGCGCCAGCCTGGAACTTCGCTTCATCGCGGACCTCCGGTGGTGGGTTTGCCGACATCGGATCGTCGCCGGAGAAAGCGTGCGCACGGCGGCGCAATGTGCGCTTATTTGCGGCGTGGCCGGCGTCGGGGCAGGGAAGGAGCGGGCCTGTGAGCGGTCCCGGCGTCAGTGCGGCGGGCGGCACGCGGAATACATCAGTTCCGCGGAATCGACACGTCGTCCGGGGTGCCCGCCGGTCCGCGGGGGGCGGGCAACTCGAAGCTAGGGACGAATCGGGAGAGTTGCAATTCACACTTTGTCCCAGAGCTGCTACGCACTGGAACGTGTTCGGCGCTCGGGAGAATGTGGCGTGGTGCAATCACTTCCGTTCTCGTAGATTCTTTTGCGCCTTTACTGGATTGTTGCCGGCTGCATCTTTCCTGGGCGGAACGATGCGATCCGGTGCACCTCCGCCGATTGCAGGTTCCTCCGTCTTTTGCATCTTACCGCGTAACGCCAACGGTCCGAATCCCCAAGATGCGCATGTGCAAACACATAGATGCGTCCACGATGTGTTTACACGATTTTTCCGGATTTCGGGTTTGCTTCTTGCTGCTTCATCTTTCCGTAATCGCCCACGGCCGAGTGACTGGATGATGGAAGCGCGCGTGCGGACCGTGCCCGCGCCGCTCGCTTGCCGTCCAAAAACTTGCGCCCTGGTGCGCGCGCGGCGCTGCCCCGGCGCCGCGCATCACCCGTCAGGAGAGGACGTGCCCTCATGCGTAGACTCCCCCAACTGGTCGCGGCCGGCGCGGTGCTGCTGCTGGCCGGCTGCTCCGACCCGTCCACCGGCGTGCGCCAGCCGCCCACCGACGCGGGCGGCCCGGCGGCCACCCGCCTCGACCCCGTCTTCGCCCGCGCCGCCACCGAGTTCGGCGTCCCGGCCGACCTGCTGAAGTCGGTGGGCTTCGTGGAAACGCGGTGGCAGATGGTGAGCGGCCGCGAGGAGTTCATCGGCCAGCAGCCGGCGTTCGGCATCATGGCGCTGCGCGGCGACCGCCTGGAGACCGGCGCGCGGCTGGCCGGCGTGACCGCGAACGAGGCGCGCACCCTTCCCGAGGCCAACATCCGCGCCGCCGCGGCGCTGCTGTCGGCGTACGCGAACGAGCTGGGGGTGGACCGCGCCAGCCTGGGCGCGTGGGCGCCGGCGGTGGCCCGCTTCAGCGGGATCGCCGAGGAGGCCGGCCAGTCGGCCTACGTGCACACCGACGTGTACGGCGTGCTGAGCCGCGGCGCCATCGCGCGCACGCCGGGCGGCGACGTGATCGCCAGCATCGCCGCGCGCGCGGGCGTGCGGCCCGTGCGCGTGCCGGCACCGCCGGTCCGCGTGGCGGGCCCCGACTACGCGGCCTCCGTCTGGCGCCCGTCGCCCAACTACAACGCGCGTCCCGCGGGCGACATCGGCAAGGTGGGGATGGTGATCATCCACAGCTGCGAGGGTTCGTACTCGAGCTGCTGGAGCTGGCTCACCAACTCGGCGGCGCAGGCCAGCGCGCACTACGTGGTGAACGAGAGCGGGAGCGAGATCTCGCAGCTCGTGCGCGAGAGCGACCGCGCCTGGCACATCGCCGCGACCTACGCCTGCTCGCTGAACAGCAACGTGGAGTGCTGGCGCAACGGCTACAGCAGCAACCACTTCACCGTGGGCATCGAGCACGGCGGGTTCGCGTCGCAGACGTCGTGGCCGGTGGGGCAGATCGACGCCTCGGCGCGCCTTTCGTGCGACATCAGCCAGGCGCACGCCATCCCGCGCGACCGCTACCACTACGTGGCCCACGGGCAGCTCCAGCCCGCCAACCGCACCGACCCCGGCCCCAACTGGCCGTGGACCGACTACATGAACCGCATCAACAACTACTGCGGTGCGTCGGCGGCGCTGATCGTGGACAGCAACAACGGCAACAACGACACGTCCAAGGGCTACATCTCGGCCTCGGCCAACTGGACCGCGTCGTCGGGCACGCCGGGCTACTACGGCAGCAACTACCTGTTCGCCAACACCGCCGCGATCTCCGACGGCGCGAGCTTCTACTTCTACCTCCCGGCCGCCGCCACCAGGACGATCGACGCGTGGTGGACGTCGGGGACGAACCGCTCGGCGTCGGCGCCGTTCATCGCCTACAACGCGTCGGGAACGCAGGTGGGCAGCGTGAGCAAGAACCAGCAGGTGGGCGGCGGCGCCTGGAACACGCTGGGCAGCTTCGCCTTCACCGCCGGCTGGAACCGCGTCGTCCTTTCGCGCTGGACCACCACCGGCTACGTGGTGATCGCGGACGCCATCCGCGTGCGGTAGGATTCAGGCTGTGCCAAGGCCGGCCGTGGCGAGATGCGGCCGGTCCGGGGCGACCGAGGCTCTTACGGATCGTTTCACGCAGAGTCAGCGGAGTCAGCAGAGGGAACCGCGGTTGTTCTCTGCTTACTCTGCTGACTCTGCGTGATACATGACTCGATCCGGTGTAGAACGGCAGCCGGCCATTGCGGTGGATGCACAGCAACGGATCGGGGGTGATGATTTGATTCGGAGCGGACGGGCGGGATCGATGGCCATCGCGATGTCGATCGCGATCGTGGCCGCGGCGTGCGGCGACAGGGCATCGACGGATGCGGCGCGGGCGGCTGGCGATTCAATGCGTACGACGACGGCGGCGGGCGCGAGCGCGGACACGCTGTCGCTGGCGGAGCGGCGTGCGGCGGGCGGGCGCATCGTCTTCCTCTCCGAGCGCGACAGCGCGCCGCAGGTCTACACCATCGCGCCCACGGGGGAGGGCGAGCGGCGGCCGTCGAGCGGGACGGGCGCGACCTATCCCGCCGCCGTCTCGCCCGACGGCCGCACGGTGGCCGCCGTGGCGGTGCGCGAGGAGGGGAACGACCACGGCGAGCAGATGATGCTGCTCCCGCTGGACGGCGCCGCCGCGCGCGCAGTGGGCCCGGCCAGCGCGCGCGCCCGCTCGCCGTCGTGGGGGCCGGACGGGCGCTGGCTGGTGTTCGAGAGCGACCGCCAGAGCTTCCGCGACCTCTACCGCGTCGGCGCGGACGGGTCGGGGCTGCGGCGGCTGACGGAGAACCGCGAGGGGAACTTCGAGCCCGCGGTTTCGCCGGACGGCGGATCCATCGCCTTCGCCAGCAGCCGCGACGGCAACGCCGAGGTGTACGTGATGCGCGCCGACGGCGGCGGCCAGCGCCGGCTCACCGCCTTCCACCGCGACGACTGGGGCCCGCGCTGGTCGCCCGACGGCCGCACGATCGCCTTCCTCAGCAACCGCGAGGGCGCCGACCGCATCCACCTCGTCTCGCCCGACGGCACCGGGCTGCGCAAGCTGAACGCCGACACCGCGCGCGCCGCCGGCCAGGAGGCCGACATCGCCTGGTCGCCCGACGGCACGCGCATCGCCCACACGCTGCACGTGCGCGCCGGCGTGTCGGCCGTGCGCATCGTGGACGTGCGCACGGGCGCGATCCGCGAGGTGGCGCGCGTGACCGGCGCATCGCAGCCCGCCTGGTCCCCCGACGGCCGCCTCCTCGCCTTCTCCGCCGCCGCCGCCGCCGGAGATGCCGAGCTCTGGATCGCCCGCGCCGACGGCACCGCGCCCACTCGTATCACCCGCGCGAAAGGCGCCGACTGGCTGCCGATCTGGTCGAGGTGACCAGACGAAGTCCGCAACGCCTGAAAAAAACTGCGGACTCACGCGGAGCAACGGAGGGAACGGAGAACTGCTTTCCTCCGCTTCCTCCGTTGCTCCGTGTGACATTCTTTCGTTGAGACGTTCCCCTGTCTCGACGTCCTTCATCGTCCCATCGACATCGGACGCTACGGCCGGAGCATCTCCGCGAGCCGCGGCAGGACGTGGCCGAGGCGGCCCTCGACCTTGACGGCGGCGATCTCGTCGGCGCGCGTGGGGCCCAGGTTGACGATGGCGATCGGCACGCCCTGCTCCTTCGCGCGGTAGATGAAGCGCCGCCCGGAGTAGACCGTGAGCGACGAGCCGGCCACCAGCAGCGCGTCCCCGCCGCCGAAGAGCTGCCACGCCTCCTCCACCCGCGCCGCCGGCACCGTCTCGCCGAAGAAAACGACGTCCGGCTTCATCAGCCCGCCGCAGACGTCGCAGCCCGGAACGCGAAAGCTCTCCAGCTCCCCCGGCTCCAGCTCGGCGTCGCCGTCGGGCGCCTGCCGCACGTCGCCCTCCGCCAGCCGCTCGGCCCACTGCGCGTTCAGCCCCAGCAGCCGCGCCTGGAACTCGCCGCGCCCGACCTCCACGCCGCAGCCCAGGCAACGGACCGACGCGAGCGAGCCGTGCAGCTCCACCACGCGGCGGCTGCCGGCGGCGTGGTGCAGCCCGTCCACGTTCTGCGTGATGACGCCGTGCACCACCCCCGCGCCTTCCATCTCGGCCAGCGCGTGGTGCGCCGCGTTCGGCCGCGCGGCCGAGAAGCGCGGCCAGCCGACCGTGCTGCGTGCCCAGTAGCGCGCCCGCGCCGCCTCGCTGCGCACGAAGTCGTTGTACTGCACCGGCGTGCGGGTACGATGGCTCCCCTCGGGACCGCGGTAGTCGGGGATGCCGGATTCGGTGCTGCACCCCGCGCCCGCCAGCACCACCACGCGCCGGCCCCGGAGCAGGCCGAGCAGGGGCTGCAGCAGCTCAGTCGTATGGTCCGGAGTCGATATGTCCATCAGGTTCCTGCGGTTACGGCGAGATCGTTTGGGGTGATGAACTTCTGGCCGCTCCATACCCGTCCGCTCCCCCGGCGTTCGTCGCGGACCGGCGGTCGTGTCCCAATAAAAAAGCCGCAAGCCGTCTGCTGACGACTTGCGGCCAATTGCCCCCGGAGGGTTCGAACCTCCACCAGCGGTTCCAAAGACCGCTGTGCTGCCATTACACCAGGGGGCATCGCATCCCGCCGCTCCTGAACGACTTAGCGCGGCGGCGGAAGCTCGCTAAAGCTATCCGGCCGCCGCGCCGAAATCAACCGGGAGCGTCGATCACGATCACGCCGAGTGATCTCCACTACTTGAACGTCTCACCGTCCAACGACCGCCGTTCGTCCTGGCGGTTCGGCGGGCCGTCACTCCATCAGCGCTGGTGCGCGGCGTGGGCGGAGTCGCGCGGCGTCTCGTCGCGGGTGGAGACGCGGATCGCGCCGACGGTGGTGTACTTGCCCATGCGGCGCTCCGTCTGGGCCGGGGTGAGGAACTCCACCAGTTGCACGCCGGCCGCGGGGATCTGCCGCAGGTCCTCGACCGCGTCGAGCTCCGCGCCGTCCAGGAACACCAGCATCTTCCCCGACCCGGTGGTGTTCAGGGGCGTGTGGTTGTTGCGCATCAGCCACATCCCGCGGCGCGCCTGCACGAGCTGGTACACGTTGGCCGCGTGCGACTGCGCGATCTCCTCGGCGGCGATGCGGTTGCGGTCCTGCCGCTGCACGCGCGCGGCGCCCTGCGCGTGCGCCGATGCCGGGGCGGCGATCAGGGCGCAGCCCAGCACGGCCGCGGCGGTCCAGGCTAGCATCTTCATGAGCGGGTCGATTCGAAGGGTGAGGCGGACCAGCGCGCCGGCTCGCGAGCACGAATCGTCGCGGCTGCTGTCGCACTTTGAACGATCAGCCCCCACGCCCTCTGACACGCCCGGTCCATCCACACCGCCGCCCGCGTTTAACCGGCGTGCGCCGCCACCGCCTCGCGCGCCGCGCCGAAGTCGATCCCCAGCTCCGCCAGCGCGCCTCGGGCGACCCACGCGGCCACCTCGGCGCGGGCGTACTCGTAGCCCACCTCGACCACGCGGTCCATCACGCTGAAGTCCATCATCGCGAACTGGTCGATCGGCGGGCGCAGGGCGAAGTCGGCGTTCGCCAGCGCGGTGCGCTCGTTGTGCGCGCTGTGCAGCATCGACGCGCGCAGCGCCAGCTCCATCAGCGACGGGAACTTGATCTTGCGCCGGCGGAAGAAGCGGTCGCTCAGGATCTCGCCCACCCGCGGGATGCGGTCGCAGAGGAACTGCGCGTCGTCCTCCACGCTCACCTCGGCGGCGATCACCAGGCCGCCGCCCAGGCGCCGCGCCACGTCGGTGGGGAGGTTGTTCAGCAGCGCGCCGTCGCACAGCAGGTTGCCCTCGTGCAGCACCGGCTGGGCGGCGCCGGGGAGCGACGCGCTGGCGGTGGCGGCCCAGAGCAGCGAGCCCTTCCGGTGCACCATCAGCTCCGCCGTGCTCAGGTTGCTGCTCACGCAGAAGAACGGCGTCCACAGGTCCTCGATCTCGGTGTCGCCGTACAGCATCTCCCCGATGCGGTCGCTCCCGCGGGTGCTGATGATGGAGATCACCGGGATGGTGTACATCTTGTGCGGGCGGATCTTCACCCACACCCGTCGGTTCATCTCCTCGATCTTCTCCGGGCTCCACCCCATCGCGATCTGCGCGGCGATCGAGGCGCCCATGCTGGTGCCGCCCACCATGTCCACCGGCACGCCCGCCTCGCGCAGCGCCCGCAGCATGCCGATGTGCGCGAAGCCGCGCGCCCCGCCGCCGCCCAGCACCAGCGCCACCGCGCGCCCCGCCAGGTGCCGCGCCAGCCGCCCCAGGTCGCCGGCGTCGCCCCAGCGCAGGTGGTGGTGCGTCTCCACCCCGCGCGGCGCCAGCCAGCGGCGCGTTCCCCGCGGCAGCCGGTCGGTCCCCTCGGGATGCACCAGCACCAGCCACTGCCTGGCGTCCGTCACGCGCCGGGGATGGTTCAGCAGCGCGCGCTCCAGCTCGCCGGGCGCGGGGTCCTCGTCGGCGCGGGCCAGGAGGAGCACGCGGTCGGCCTGGTGCAGGCAACGGCGCGTCCAGGCGCAGGGGTGCGCGTCGGCCTCGAAGAGCACGAAGCGGTGCGAGCCCTCGCGCGCCTCCACCCAGGCCAGCAGCCGCGCGCTCTCGGGCGATTCCTCCGGCGCCTCGGCGATCCCGGGCTCGCCCACCATCTCGTCCACCGTGCGCGAGCTCAGCCGCAGCACCGGCCCGAATGCCGAGAGCGCCGCCGCCAGCCGCTCGCAGAACGCCGCCACCGGGGCGCCCGGGCTGGCGGGGAGGATGGCGAGGTTGGTCACCCGCGCGGGGACGGCGCTGGCGTTGGCGCGGTTCAGCCGCTCCACCAGCCCCGCCGCCACGCTGCGCATCAGCTGCGGGCGGGCGGAAACCAGCGCGTCGAACTCGGCGTTGGTGAACTGCACCAGCACGCTGTCGCGGATGGCGCTGGCGCGGGCCGTCCGCGGCGCGCCGGTGAAGAACGCCATCTCGCCCATGCTCTGCCCGCGCCCCGCCTCGCCGATCGGCCGCGCGGTGCCGTCGGCCGCCACGTGTTCCACGATCAGCCGGCCGCTCACCACGAAGTAGAGCCCGTCAGCCGGGTCGCCCTGCTCGAACAGCAGGTCGCCGCGGTTCAGGTAGATCCAGTCGGCCGCGCGCTCCACCTCGTCCAGCAGCCGCCCGTCCAGCGCGCCCAGCACGGGCGCGAGCCGGCAGAGGAGCTGGCGCGCGTGCATCCGCCGCAGCGCCGCGTGGAACGCCGGGTCGCGCGCCTCCAGCTCGTCCACCAGCTCGCACGGGATGCACGCCAGCCGCGCCGCGCCGGCCCCGCGCACCCGCACCGCGCGCGACACCCCGGCCAGCGTCTGCTGCCGGTCGAACACCTCGCCGGTGGAGAGCCAGCGCATCGCCTGGGCGCCTTCTTCCACCGCGTCCAGGTTGCCGTCGACCACCACCAGCAGGCCGGTCTCGCCGGGCCCGGTGAACGCGTCGCCGCCGTCCTCCAGCGCGAGCGGCACGGCCGCGGCGGCGAGCGCGTCCAGCGTCTCCGGCGCGGCGCCGGCGAAGAGCGGCGCGCTCCTCACGGCGTGGGCCAGCGTGGCGGGTGCGGGTGTCGGGTGCTGCATGGGCGGGAGACGCTTCGGGGAGCGGGGGAAAGGCGTCCAAAACATCGGCACGATGCCAGGCAGGCGCAAGCGGCGGCGCGACTGGCGGCCTCCACGGAGGGGGTCGCGGCGGTGGGGGATGACGGAACTCCCATGCGCACGATCGCAATCCGTCGATCCCCGGAGAGTCTTTGGGCCACGGGAGGATTCCGGGGCCTCTCTGGCGGATGCCGCGCGTGGGGCGCAGCTTGGGATCATCCGCCATCCATCCCCCGTCCTGCCGCGACCCCGATGTTCGCTCGAATCCTCCCCCTGCTCGCCGCGGCCGGCGTGCTCGCCGCCACCGGCTGCGCCACGGCCAGGACGGTTGCGTCCGGCGGCTGCGAGCGCGAATGGCGGCCGCTGGTGCTGGGCCAGGTGCTCGAGGTGGTCCCCGGCGAGACGCGGACCCTACCGCGTCCGAAGATCCTGGACGGCCCGTTCGGCGAGAAGGAGCTGCCGGACGGGTGCGGCGTGCGCTGGGGCATCCGCGGCAGGGGCGTGACCCTCGACCAGCGCGGCACCCTCCGCGTGTCGGCCGATGCGCAGCCGGGGGACACGATCCACGTGCTCGCCTCGGTGGCGGGGACGTGGATGCGCGCGATGGGGTTCGTGGTCGACCCCGCGCCCCATCCGCTGGCGGGCACCTGGTCGCAGCGCGACTGGGCCACCTGCCGCGAGGGCGTCCCGCATCCGCCGGGGCGGATCGGCGAGCTGATCCTCCGGCGCAACGGGCGCTACTGGGTGACCGCGCGGCCCTTCGAGCGGGTGTACGGCCCCACCGGCCTGTACGAGTACGACCAGGCCGCGGGCCGCCTGGTGCTCCATCCGCCCCAGCCGTCGGCCCCCGGGCGCCGGAGCGAAGGGTACCGTTTCACGTTCAACGAAGCGGGCGCGCTGGTGATCGACCCGCTCGGGCCCGGGCTGCTGGGCATGCCCCACTGCCGCGCGATCTTCCACCGCGTCGGCAACTAGCCGCGGCGGCGGCACGGCGAGGAGAGGTCCGGACCGTGGAGATACGGGTGTTGTTGCGGCGGCCTGGAAAGGCATGCGGAGCGGCCACGCCGGGATGCCATTCAAGAAATTCTTGAATTATTCATCTCTTTCGGTTAGATTTCGGGAGAACTCTCGAAAGGCATTCATGGATTCCCGTAATCTCATCGCAGCCGCCGTACGCAGCGCCCGGGAGGCGCTTGGCCTGACGCAGCAGGCGCTGGCGACGGGGGCGGGCTTCGCGTCGCTCCAGATCGTCTCGTCCATAGAGACGGGGCAGCGCGAGGTGAAGGCGTGGGAGCTGGTGCGCCTCGCACGCGCGCTCCACACCTCGGTGGATCGGCTGCTCGGCATCGACGAGCCGCTCACCGCACGCGTGTTCTGGCGGAGGGGAAGCGGCGGGATCTCCGCAGCGCGCGAGGCGCAGTTGCGCGAGCGAGCCGAGCGGTACGCGCTGCTCGAGGAGTTCTGCGAGCTGCCGCCGCCCGAGCCGCTCCCCGATTTCCCCTTCGATCCCCAGCGGGCGAGCTTCGCCGACGCCGAGCGTCTGGCACACAGCGTGGCGCGGACGCTGGACCTGGGAAGCCGGCCGGCCGCGTCGCTGCTCCCCGTGCTGGAAGAACGGTTCCGCGTCAAGCTGTTCTATGATGAGCTGGGCCCCGACGAATCCGCCGCGTGCAGCCGCGGCCCGTTCGGCGCGGCCGTGCTGATGAACGCGACGCAGTCACCCTGGCGGCGCAACTTCAGCCTTGCCCACGAGCTGTTTCACCTCGTCACGTGGACGGCGGTCGAGTCCCGGTGGCCCGAGGCCGCCGAGCCCGAATGGTCGGAGCGGCTGGAGATGCTGGCGGACGTGTTCGCCGCGCAGCTCCTCCTCCCCTCCGACGAGGTGAACGCGCAGTTCGACGCGCGCACCGCCGGCGGGCGCGAGCTGGCGGGCACGGACGTGGTCGAGCTGGCGCGCGAGTTCGGCGTCTCGACCGAGGCGCTCGCGTGGCGGCTGGTGAACTTGCGGCGGCGCGAAGCGGAGTGGGCCCGCGCGCTGCTGGCCGACAGCGAGTTCCGCCGCCGCGACCGCATGACCATGCCGTCACGCTGGACGAAGCCGGCAATCCCTTTTCCGGAGCGGTATCGACGGCTGGCACTGCTCGCGTACGAAAATCACGAACTGTCGCTCGGCAAGCTCGCGGTGTTCATGGAGATGAGCATGGGCGAGGCGAATGCGATGCTGGAGCAGGCGGAGCATGGCGAAGAAGCCGAAGCTGCTGCTCCTTGACGCGAACGCGGTGTTCGCCGCGTTCAAGCACGGTGTCTGGGACGGTCTCTGCAGGGCGTATGCGGTGATCCTCCCTTCGACCGTGGTCCACGTCGAAGGGATGTTCTACGACCCGCCCGGCGGTGGCCGGCGCGTGTACCTGGACCTGCCGGCGCTCGTCGCCAGTGGTTCGATCACCGAGTACAGCGCGTCCGCGGCGGAGGTTGCCGCCATGCGTGCTCGCTTCCGGGCGCCGTTCCGCGGGCGGATAGATGACGGCGAGGCCGAGGCGATCGTGTTCCTGCTCGAGCATCCCGACGAGGACGTGCGTTTCGTCACCGCCGACAAGGGCGCCCTGCAAGCAGTTGCGATGCTGAGGCTGGAGGATCGCGCGATGTGCCTGGCCGAGGCGCTGGAACGCTGTGGCCTGGGGCGCGCCCTGCCGGAAGAGCATGGGGCGGCCTTCTTCCGCAAACAGGTCAGCATCGGCCTCGAACGCTTCATCACGCGCGAAGGGTTGGCGTAGACGCGCCTGCCGCAGGTTCGTACATTCTCCGCCCCCCGCGCCGGGTGCGCGGAGAGGGCGAAGCGAGCCAACGAAGAGATCCAGGGAGGGCGGGATGCCGACGCGCAACGCGAGCGCCGTGTGGGAAGGCGGCCTTCAGCAGGGCAATGGGCGGTTCGACGGGGAGAGCGGAGCGATCGGGGGGAGCTACAACTTCGGCTCGCGCTTCGGCGAGGCGGGCGGCACCAATCCCGAGGAGCTGCTCGCCGCGGCCGAGGCGGCGTGCTTCAGCATGGCGCTGGCCGGCGGGCTGGAGAAGGCCGGGCACTCCCCCACGCGCGTGGAGACGAAGGCGGCGTGCACGGTCGAAAAGGTGGAGGGTGGATTCGGCATCACCACCATGAAGCTGAACGTGCGCGCCGTGGTGCCGGGGATCGACGACGCGAAGTTCCAGGAGATCGCCGCGGGGACCAAGGTCGGCTGCCCGGTGAGCAAGGCGCTCGCCGGCGTCGACATCCAGATGGAAGCCATCCTCGAGTCGGCGTCCTGACGGTGATCTGAAGACCAGGGTACGGACGCAGGAAAGACGGGCCGGCTCCCACGCGGGGAGCCGGCCCGTTCGTATCTCCAGGCTTCTACGGCAAGTCTCACACGGAGCAGCGGAGGAAACGGAGAACTGCCGGGCTTTTCTCCGTTTCCTCCGCTGCTCCGTGTGACATCTGCCGTAATCCTTTACTGCGTTCGCGGATACGTCTGCACGTCGCCGGCGGCGGTGCGGGTGCGCAGGGCGGTGACGGCCCCCTGCGCGTCGCGCACGAACTCGATGCGCGACTCGGGGGTGGGGGCGAACACCGTCTCCGACACCGCCGTCAGCGCGTCGCCCGGGCGGTCGGCGCGGCGCTGGTAGACGAGGCGGGTGCCATCCGTCGTCACCACGCGGTTGCCGTAGGTGCCGGCGTAGCGCGCCAGCGCCGCGGCGGGGACGGCCACCGGGCGCAGCTCGGCCTGCGCCACCTCCGCCGCCCAGGCCAGCTCCTGCTTGCGGCGCGGGTCCGCCTCAAGTGCGGCCAGCGTCTTCAGCACCTCGGCGCGGGCGGTGGCGAGCGCCTGCTCGGCGGGCACGGCGATGTCGGGAAGCACGCCGGTGCCCTCCCACCGCTTCCCCGTGGGCGGGTAGAAGGCGGCGCCGATGGAGATGGAGATCGCCGTCCGGTCCGTGAGCGGAAAGGTCATGTTGTTGTAGCCCGCGCCCGAGGTGGCGGTGCCCACGGTCTTCGCGCGGCCGGCGGACTGCAGCGTGAAGGCGAACGCCTCGGCCGCCGACGCGGTGCGGCCGCTGGTGAGCACGTAGACGGGGATGTCGAGGCGCTTGGCGCCGTTCACCGCGCGGCTGACGTTCTTCATGGTGTCGCCCATCATCCGCGTGTAGTTCCACGTCTGCACGGCGCCGTCGGGCTGGAAGTAGCTCATCAGGTAGTGCGTCATCTCGCTCCCGCCGCCGTTGCGCCGCAGGTCCACGATCATCGCGTCCGCGTGCCGCAGCATCGCCATCGCCGCGTCGATCGCCGCCGCCGCCTCGTCGCCGCGGGTGAAGCTGGTGATTTCGATGTAGCCGACGTTGCCGTCCAGCCGCTCGGCGCGGGCGATGCCGTAGTTCTGCCGCCGCAGCGCCGCCACGTCCGCCGCCGAGGGGCCGGTCCGCTGGGGCGCGCCACCGGCCGCGCCGCCCGGCCGCACCATGCGGAACGCGCCGGCCGCCGCGGTCCCGGCGGCGGGGAGGTACACGGTGTAGAGGTGCCCGTCGTTGTTGAACGCCTGCATCTCGCGCGTCATCGCCTCGCCGAGCTGCGGCTCGGTGGCGGCCCCGTCGAACGCGCCGGCGGCCAGGCGCGCGCGCAGGTGCGCGCCCAGCATCCGCCCGGTGTCGGCGAAGGCGTAGTTGCGCGCGAGGAGGCTGGCGGCGCTGTCGATCACCGCGCGGCGCGCGGCGGCGTCCAGTACGCGCTCGGCCGGCGCGTCGGCGCTGGGGCCCTGGGCACGGAGCGAAACGCTCGCGATCGGGATGGCGCACGCGGTGAGCGCGGCGGCCAGGAGGGTGCGGATTTGCATGAGGGTAGCGGCTCGGGTCGGGAGATCGTGGTCGTATCCATCGCTTCGCGTCGGTGCGGACGCCGATATGAGTGCCGGTTTCGGCGCCGCGGGTTGCATCGCGCCGGAGCGGCTAATCGTCGTCTAATCGACCTTGTCGCTGGGTAGGCTGTATTCCACCGGATTGCTGGAGATGTGGAGCAGTCTCGAATCAGTCGCGGCGCCTTCGCGGACTACTGCCCTCGGTGTGACCGCGGTTCCCACGCGCGCAAGAGAATCCGCTGCTTCCGACATCGCCTCCGCGCGCGATGAAGGAGCCGGCGCGAAGCGCCCCAGGTCCCTCTCCCAGGCTGTTTTGGCTGTTTTGGGAGAGGGACAGCCGCGAAGCGGCAGGGTGAGGGCTGGGGGGCGCGCCGAGTCGGCCTCTTGCATCTCGATCCAGGCAGGGCGAGGCCCCCCTCCGGGATTGCGCCGCACCCCGCGCCGGGCGTATGCTCCGGGGCGCGCGCATCTCCTTTCACCGCCTGCCGTTCCGTAGATATGAAGCGTTTCGCCGCCTACGATCCCCCCGAGTACCTGAACTGGACCGCCGACCCCGAGCTGCTGCGGGAGTACCGCGAGCGCATCGACGCCGACCCCGAGCGGAAGGCGGCGATCCGCGCGCTGGACCAGGGGGCGCTGCTCGACATCTACGCCGGCCTGCTGCGCAACCGCCTGCACGACGTGGCGCTGAAGCGCTGGGTGAAGAGCGGGGTGATCAGCAAGGCGTGGCTGGGGGTGGGCGAGGAAGCCGCCACCATCGGCCCCGTGCACGCGCTGCGGCGCGGCGGCGAGAACCGCGACGTGGTGGGCCCCATGATCCGCAACGCCGGCGCCTGCCACGAGATGGGGATGCCGGTGGCCGAGATCTTCCGCACCTACCTGGGCACCGCCGACAGCCCCAGCGGCGGCCGCGACCTGCACGTGGGCGACCTGGCGTACGGCGTGCTCCCGCCGATCTCCAACATCGGCGACGTGCCGCCGGTGATCGCGGGGATCGCGCTCAGCTTCCTGCAGCGCGGGCAGGACCGCGTGGCCATGACCTGGATCGGCGACGGCTCCACCAAGAACGCCGGGATCCACGAGGCGATCAACTTCTCCGGGGTCAAGCGCCTGCCGGTGATCTTCATCATCCAGAACAACCAGGTGGCGCTGGGGACGCACGTCTCGGTGCACTCCGCCGGCGCCTTCGACGACTGGCCGGCGATGTACGGCGTGCTCGGCGGCCGCTTCGACGGCAACCACGTGCTGGACGCCTACGGCGCCGCGCGCGTCGCTGCGGACCGGGCGCGCGCCGGCGAGGGGACGTCGCTGCTCGTCGCCGAGACCTTCCGCATGGGCGGCCACGCCACGCACGACGAGCGCGAGGCGCGCAACCTCTTCTCGCCCGAGACCTTCCGCGCGTGGGGGCGGCGCGACCCGGTGGGGATGTACGAGGCGTGGCTGGAGGGCGAAGGCGTCGCCCGCGACGAGATGGAGCGCATCGAGGCCGAGGTGGCGAAGGAGGTGGACGCCGCCGCCGAGGAGGCCATCCGCAGCCGCGACACCTCCATGCCCGCCGGCGAAACCGCCGAGCTGGCCGTGTACGCCACCGCGTGACCGGGCGGACGATGGGTATGGGTTGAGGAAGTCGGATGACGTGCCGCGAGCCGGATCGAGACCCCTGACGTGAGGACGGGATGAAGCTGAAGCCGGTGAAGCAGGGCGAGCGCGTGCGCCTGCGCGACAGCGAGGCCGCGCGCCCCGCGGGGCTCCCCGACGACGACGAGCTGAAGGCGCGGCTCGACAAGATGGAGAAGCGGCTCAACGAGCTGCAGGTGGCGCTCTATGCCGAGGAGAAGCGCTCGCTGCTCGTCGTCTTCCAGGCGCGCGACGCGGGCGGCAAGGACGGCGCGGTGAAGCGCGTGTTCGGGCCGCTGAACCCGCAGGGCTCGTACGTGCAGAGCTTCAAGGCGCCCAGCGCCCACGAGCTGGCGCACGACTACCTCTGGCGCGTGCACCACTTCGTGCCGCAGAAGGGCTACATC
>DASQLJ010000049.1:0-5681 GCA_035630095.1 Longimicrobium sp. | reverse complement strand
CGCCGCCACCAGCGACATGCGCGAGGGGATGACCGCGTTCCTGGAGAAGCGGAAGGCGGAGTTCACCGGGCGCTGATCCCCACGCGGCCTGTGGACGGTCGATGAGCGGTTGATCTCATCCGAGCCGTCCACCGGCCGCGCGCGAGCGACGGAGGGAATGGACGTGGTTCGGCGGGCGTGCGTGCGGGCGGCGGGTGAATCCACGTGCGGGCGGCGGGTGAATCCACGGGTGGACGGCGGGTGAATGTGCGGGTGGGCGGCGGTCGGCGTGTGGAATATGCGAGTGAACTCGCGGCTACGAGGCGATCGACGTGGTTCGGCGGGCGCGCGTGTGGGCGGCGGGTGAATACGCGGGTGGGCGGCGGGTGAATGCACGGGTGGGCGGCGGTCGGCGTGTGGAATTTGCGAGTGAACTCGCGGCTACAACGGCACGCAGTCCGCCTTCGCGGACTTCATTTCGGTGCACGCCGATGCGGAATCGGGTATGAAACGCCTCGCTTCTGGATGCGAATGATGCCTCGCTTGCAGCCTGATCCGCACCTCCACCGCCTGCTCCTGCCGTCGCCCGTGGGGCCGCTGCTGGTGGAGCACGACGGGGCGGCGGTGCGGACGATCCACTACTGGCCGCAGGGCAACCATCCCCCCGCCGGCACGCGGGTGGAGCCCACGCGCGACGACGCGCTGGGGTGGCGGATCGCCGAGCAGCTCCGCGAGTACTTCGCGGGGAAGCGGCGCGACTTCGACCTGCCGCTGGCGCCGGAGGGGACGGTGTTCCGCCAGCGCGTGTGGACCGCGCTGCGGTCGATCCCCTACGGCGAGACGCGCACCTACCGCGACATCGCCGCGCAGGTCGGCGCGCCGAAGGGGATGCAGGCGATCGGGCAGGCCAACCGCCACAACCGCATCCCCATCGTCATCCCCTGCCACCGCGTGGTCGCCGTGAACGGCATCGGCGGCTACGCGGGCGAGGGCGCAGGCGGCAAGACCACCGGCACCAAGCAGTGGCTGCTGCGGCACGAGGGCGTGCCGATCTGATGGAGGCCCGCCGGGTGCGCGAACGCGCACCCGGTTCGCGTCGCGCACCCTCAAAACCCTCCCGACCGGCCACCCGTGTACCTTTCGCGGCTGCACCTGCGCAACTGGCGGAACTTCGCGGAGCAGGTGGTGGAGCTTCCGCCGGAGGGAGCCGCCATCATCGGCGACAACGGGCAGGGGAAGACCAACCTGCTCGAGGCGATCTACTACCTCGAGATCTTCCGCTCCTTCCGCGGCGCGCCCGACGAGCAGCTCGTGCGCTTCGGCGAGGAGGTGTTTCGCGTGGAGGGGACGCTCGCCGCGCCCGAGGGCGGCGAGCGCACCATCGCCGCCGCGTTCGAGCGGCGGCGGCGGAAGAAGAAGGTGGTGGTGAACGGCGCCGAGCCCGAGCGCCTGGGCGACGCGCTGGGGCTGGTGGGCGCCGTCATCTTCTCCCCCGCCGACGTGGAGCTGGTGGCGGGCGGGCCGGGCGAGCGCCGGCGCTACCTCGACATCGTCCTCTCCCTCGCCGAGCCGGGGTACCTGGGCGCGCTGCAGCGCTACCGGCAGGCGCTGTTCCAGCGCAACACGCTGCTGCGCCAGGGGAGCCCGCGCGCGCTGGTGCAGGCGTTCGACGACTCGCTGGTGGTCACCGGCAGCCGGGTGATCGCGGCGCGGGCGCGGTGGGTGGCCGAGCGCGCGGTGAGCTTCGCCGAGCACTACGCGCGGGTGGCGGGCGGGCAGCCGGGCTTCATCGCCTTCGTCCCCTCCGTCGACCTCCCCGAGGCCATGCCGCCGGCGGACGACGTGTCGCGCGCCTTCCGCGACCAGCTCGAGCGCGTGGCCGACCGCGAGCAGGCGCGGGGGATGACGCTGGCCGGCCCGCACCGCGACGACCTGCGCTTCACCACCCAGTCCCCCGACGGGCAGCCGCTGGACCTGCGCACCTACGGCTCGGGCGGGCAGCAGCGCACCGCCGCCATCGCCCTGCGCATGGTGGAGGCGGAGACGATCCGCGCCACCCGCGGCCGCGAGAGCGTGATCCTGCTGGACGACGTCTTCGCCGAGCTGGACCCCGGCCGCTCGCGCCGCATCATCGAGTGGATCGACGCGGCCGAGGGCGGGCAGGTGATCCTCACCTCGCCCAAGGAGACCGACGTGCAGATCCACGGCGGCGGCCTGCCGCGCTGGACGATCCGCGACGGCTTCGTCTCGCCGCTCTGAACCCGCCCGGTCATCCCATCCATCGTCCCGGCAGTGACTTCCGACGCTTCCCGCCCGTCTCTCCCCGCGGCCACGGTGCACGCCTGGCTCGCCGCGGTGAACGCCGGCGACGCCGACGCTGCGCTGGCGCTGACCTCGCCGGATGTAACCATCGTGGGCCCGCGGGGTACGGCGCGGGGGCACGAGGTGCTGCGCGCCTGGCTGGGCCACGCGGGCGCGACCTTCGAGACGCGCGCGACGTTCGCCCGCGGCGCGGCGGTCGTCGTCGCCCAGCGCGGCGTCTGGCGCGACGCGGCGACGGGCGGCATCGAGGGCGAGATGGACGTCGCCACCCGCTTCCGCGTCGACGGCGGCCTCGTGGCGGAGATCGAGCGCTACGACGAGCTCGCGGCGGCGCTCCGGGCGGCGGGACTCGACGCGGCGGACGAAGCGCGGGGGGATGACGGGCGAGGGAAATCTGCGTAAGTTTATGTGAAGACGCAGTTTGCCTGCGCCGGGACGGGAGCGGGATTTTTCGATCGGATCGGGAGACGGCGCACGGGCGTCGCGAATGAACCTGCTGAGGGAGAACGTGGCGATGATGGCTGTGGTGAGCACGAAGGCGGTCCGGCGGCTGGCGGGGATGGCGGCGGCGGTGCTGGTGGCGGGCGCGGCCGTGGCCGCGCGCCCCGAGGTGATGCGGGCCGAGCCCGCGGCGGCGGCGTTCCACCTCCACCTGCTGCGCAGCACCCCGGCGGCGGACAGCACGGTGACCTCGCCGGCCCGGGTGCAGCTCTGGTTCTCGGAGTCGCCGGAGCTGGCGGTGACGAGCGTGCGGATGACCGGCCCCGGCGGCCGGGCCGTGCGCCTGGGCCGGCTGCAGGCGGAGCGCGAGCACTCGGTGGTGGCGAACGTGCAGGGGCGCCTGGCCGCCGGCCGCTACACCCTCACCTGGCGCACCATGTCGCGCGACGGCCACGCGATGCGCGGCACGATCCCGTTCACCGTCCGCGCGGCGCGCTGACGGTCCGCCGCTCGATCGGCGTCGAAGCGGATCGGGCGGTGATCGTTGCACTTCGGATGCTGGGTCCAAGCGCCGACTATGGATCCTTCGGCCGCCGCAAGGTGACGGTGTGAGAAGGAGTTCGGTGATGCGGCGGCGCTCAGGATGACATCGTCCTGGTGTCGCCAGAATAAGAAAGCAGATCGGGCCCGCGGGGATCAATCCGCGGGCCCGGTTTGCGTGGTGGAGCGCCCGTGCGCGGGTTACTTCACGATCAGCGCGGTCACCATCCCGAACATGCCCATGGGGCCCTCGGCGTGGGTGAGGATGTGGCAGTGGAAGGCCCAGGTGCCGGGGTTGTCGCAGTCGATCATCACGTCCCAGCGCTCGCCGGGGGCGATGTTCAGCGTGTCGCAGAGCCAGGGCTGCGGCTGCGGGTAGCCGTCCTTGTGCGTCACCAGCATGGGCATGCCGTGCAGGTGCATGGGGTGGATCATCATCCCCTCGTTCATGAAGCGCACGCGCACCTTCTGCCCGCGGTTGGCCACGATCGGCTCGGTGGCGGGGAAGCCCTTGCCGTTGAGCGTGTAGCCGTGCGGGCCGTCGTTCAGGATCATCACGTAGTCGATGTCGGCGCGGCGCGTCTCGCCGCCCCTCGGCTCCACGATGAAGGCGCCCAGCAGCCCCAGCGTCACCTGCTTGGCGGCGTTCATGTGCGAGTGGTACATGTGCGACCCCGCGTTCGGCACGGTGAACTCGTACACGAACGTGGCGCCCGGCTTCACCGGCGGCTGGGTGATGAAGGGCACGCCGTCCATCCCGTTGGGGAGCGAGATCCCGTGGAAGTGGATGGCCGAGCTCTCCTCGAGCTTGTTGGTGAAGTTGATGCGCACGCGGTCGCCCTCCTTCACGCGGATCTGCGGGCCCGGCACCTGGCCGTTGTATGCCCACGCCTCGAGCACCTGCCCCGGCGCCACCTCCCACTGGATCTTCTCGGCGGTGAGGTCGTACACCTTCACGCCGCCCTCCAGCCGCGGCTGCATCAGCTGGTTCCCCTTGCCCTTCGTGGCGGCGGGGAAGGCCTTGATGCCGGCCTCGTGGTGGCGGTCCATCTCCTCGGCCGCGGCCTGGGCGGAGGCGGGGACCGTGGGGTGCGCGGCCGTGCTGCCGCCGCTGTGGTCGCTGTCGGCGTGCACGGTGGCGCCCGGCGGGGTGGCCTTCCCCGCGGCGGTGCCGCCCGCGGCCGCGCCGCCGGCGCCCTCGCTCTTGCAGGCGGCGAGCGCGCCCGCCACCGCCGGCACCGCCACCGCGATGGCCGCGCCGCGCAGGAACTGGCGCCGCGACGGCGTGGCGGGGGCCTCGTGCACTTCGCTCACGTCGATATCCGACATCGCTCTAACCCTCGGTTGCGTGTAAAGGCGAGCCGCCCGGCTCCCGGCGCGTTCCCGGGCGTCACGCCCGGTCGCTCGATCGGCCGGAAAGCTACGGCCGGCGTAGGGGAGCGTCTGTCAGGAGAGCGGCGGAACCCGCGATCCGCCAGCACGGAAGCGGGACCCGGCCGCATCACCACACCGACGTCGCCCGACGTAGGGGAAAGCCCCACCGAACTCATCCGAGAGAAAGCTTCCCATCTCCCCAGACAGCGGGAGAGGTGAGCCCCCACGGCGTCGTCGGACGATCGCCCCCACCCGCCGTCGCCGTTCTCCCCCTTCTCCTGCAGTACGGGAGAAGGGGGCCGGGGGGATGGGGCCCCGCCGAAACGCCGCCGGAACCGATCTTGCCGCTTCTCCTCGTCTTCCCGCCCCCGACAGGGTCGCGGGACGGTCGCACCATTGTCCCAGGGCAGGATGACCGGCCACTACGACGCCACGCTGGTCGTGGCTTCCATCGTCATCGCCATCTTCACCGCCTACGCGGTGCTGGCGCTGGCCGCGCGCGTGACCGCGGCGCGCGGGCGCTTCCGGCTGGCGTGGCTGCTGGGCGGGAGCGTGGCGATGGGGCTGGGCATCTGGAGCATGCACTTCGTGGGGATGCTGGCCTACCAGGTGGGCGTGCCCATGGCGTACTCGGTGCCCACGGTGATGGCGTCGTCGCTGGTGCCGATCCTGGCGTCGGCGCTGGCGCTGTACGTGGTGTCGCGCGACCGGGTGAGCACGGCCGGCATCGCCCTGGCCGCGCTGCCGATGGGCGCGGCGATCGCGGGGATGCACTACCTGGGGATGAGCGCGCTGCGCATCCCCGCGCGGCTGTCGTACGCGCCGGGGCTGGTGGCGGCGTCGGTCGCGATCGCGGTGGTGGCGTCGGCCGCGGCGCTCTGGCTGTCGATCCGCTTCCGGCGCGACGAGACGGCGCGCGGGCGCCGCTACCAGCTCGCCGCCGCGCCGGTGATGGGGTTCGCCATCGCGGGGATGCACTACACGGCCATGGCCGCCGCGCGCTTCACCCCCGTGCGCAGCAGCAT
>DASQLJ010000048.1:0-8594 GCA_035630095.1 Longimicrobium sp. | reverse complement strand
TACCCGGGCGACCCATGCGTGCACGAGCTGTTCGAGGCGCAGGTGGCGCGCACGCCCGACGCGCCGGCCGTCGTCTCCGCCGGGCGCGCGCTGACCTACGCGGAGCTGAACCGGCGCGCGAACCAGGTGGCGCACCACCTCCGCTCCCTCGGCGTCGAGCCGGACGCGCGCGTGGCGGTCTGCATGGAGCGCGGGGTGGAGATGGTGGTCGGCCTCCTGGGCATCCTCAAGGCCGGCGGCGCCTACGTGCCGCTGGACCCGGCGTATCCCGTGGAGCGGCTGCGGCACATGCTGGGGGACAGTGCCCCCGTCGCCGCGCTGACGCAGTCCGCGCTCGCCGGCCTCTTCGCGGGCGCCGACCTGCCGCTGGTGGAGATGGATGCGGGCGCGTCCGCGTGGTCGGCCGCGCCGGAGACGAACCCGGAGCGCGGGGGGCTCACCTCTCGCCATCTCGCCTACGTCATCTACACCTCCGGGTCGACGGGGAAGCCGAAGGGCGTGGCGATCGCGCACCGCAACACGGCCAACTTCCTGGCCTGGGGGCGCGCGAGCTTCGAGCGCGACGTCCTCGATCGGACGCTGTTCACGACGTCGCTGAACTTCGACCTGGCCGTTTTCGAGTGCTTCGTGCCGCTCACGGTCGGCGCGAGCGTGCACGTCTACCGCGACGCGCTGGCGCTGGCGGATGCCGAGGCGGACGTCACGCTGATCAACACCGTCCCCTCGGCGATGAAGGCGCTGGTGGATTCCGGCAGCGTCCCGCCGAGCGTGCACACGGTGAACATGGCCGGCGAGCCGCTGAAGCAGGCGCTGGTCGACCGCATCTTCGCGACGACGGACGTGCAGCGCGTCTGCAACCTCTACGGCCCGTCGGAGACGACGACGTACTCGACGTGGGTGGAGATGCGGCGCGGCGACGGGTTCGCGCCGCACATCGGGCGGCCGATCGCCAACACGCAGGTCTACATCCTCGACGCGGCCGGCGAGCCGATGCCGGTGGGCGTGGCCGGCGAGCTCTGCATCGGTGGCGCCGGCGTGGCGCGCGGGTACCTCAATCGACCCGCGTTGACGGCCGACCGCTTCGTCCCGGACCCGTTCGCCAGCGAGCCGGGTGAGCGCCTGTACCGCACGGGAGACCTGGCGCGCTGGCTGCCGGCGGGGACGATCGAGTTCCTCGGCCGCAACGACCACCAGGTGAAGGTGCGCGGCTTCCGCATCGAGCTGGGCGAGATCGAGGCACGGCTCGCCGAGCACGCGGACGTGCGCGAGTCGGTGGTGGTGTCGCGCGAGGACGTGCCGGGCGACACGCGCCTGGTGGCCTACTTCGTGGGCGACGAGGCGCTGGACGCGCAGGTGCTGCGCTCGCACCTGGCCGAGCGGCTGCCGGAGCACATGGTCCCCGCGGCGTTCGTCCGGCTGGACGCGATGCCGCTCACGCAGAACGGCAAGCTCGACCGCAAGGCGCTCCCCTCGCCCGAGGGCGACGCCTTCGTCACCCGCGGCTACGAGCCGCCGGTGGGCGAGGCGGAAGAGGCGCTGGCCGGGATCTGGGCCGAGCTGCTGGGCGTCGAGCGCGTGGGCCGGTGGGACAACTACTTCGAGCTCGGCGGCCACTCGCTGCGCGCGGTGCAGCTCATCTCCCGCGTACGGCAGGTGATGGGGATGGACGTGGCGCTCGGCGAGGTGTTCGAGCGCCCGGTGCTGGCGGACTTCGCGCGCACGCTGCAGGGCGGCGCGCTGGCCGCGCTGCCCGCGATCGAGCCGGCCGATCGGACCCAGCCGCTGGCGCTGTCGTTCGCGCAGCAGCGGCTCTGGTTCCTGGACCAGCTCGGCGGGCTCGGCACCACCTACCACATCCCCACCCGCCTGCGGCTGCACGGCGCGCTCGACCGCGACGCGCTGCGCCGCGCGCTGGACGGCATCGTCGCGCGGCACGAGACGCTGCGCACCGTCTTCCACCTGGCGGATGGCGAGCCGGAGCAGCGCATCACGTCTGCCGAGAAGAGCGGATTCGAGCTGGTGGAGCACGACCTGGCCGGGCACGCGGAGGCCGACGCCGAGCTTCGCCGGCTGATGACGGACGAGGCGACCGCGCCCTTCGACCTGGCGCGCGGGCCGCTGATTCGCGGCCGGCTGATCGCGCTGTCGGACGACGACCACGTGCTGCTGGTGACCCTGCACCACATCGTCTCGGACGGGTGGAGCATGGGCGTCCTCGTCCACGAGCTGAGCGCGCTCTACGGCGCCTTCAGCCGCGGCGAGGCCAGCCCGCTGCCGGCGCTGCCGGTGCAGTACGCGGACTATGCCGCGTGGCAGCGCCGCTGGGTGACCGGCGACGTGCTGCGGCAGCAGTCGGATTACTGGACCGCGACGCTGGCCGACGCCCCCGCGCTGCTGGAGCTCCCCGCCGACCGCGCGCGCCCGGCGCTGCAGTCGTTCGACGGCGCCCTGGCGAACGTGGTGCTGGACGAGGCGCTGACGGCCGCGCTCAAGGCGCTCAGCCGCCGCCACGGGACCACGCTCTTCATGACGCTGCTGGCCGGCTGGGCCGCCGTCCTCGGCCGGTTGTCCGGGCAGACGGACCTCGTCGTCGGCACGCCGAGCGCGAACCGCGGGCGGGCGGAGATCGAGGGGATGATCGGGTTCTTCATCAACACCCTCGCGCTTCGCCTCGACCTCTCCGGCTCGCCGACGGTGGGGGAGCTGCTGGGGCGGACGCGGGCGCGGGCGCTGGAGGCGCAGCAGCACCAGGACATCCCCTTCGAGCAGGTGGTGGACCTGGTTCAGCCCACGCGCAGCCTGGCCCACAGCCCGCTCTTCCAGGTGATGTTCACCTGGCAGAACGCGGCGACCGAGCGCCTGGAGTTGCCGGGTCTGACGGTGGGCTCCGTGGGGCCGGTGGCGCATACGACGGCGAGATTCGACCTGTCGCTCGCGCTGGGCGAGGCGGGCGGGCGCATCGTGGGCGCCGTGGCGTACGCGACCGCGCTCTTCGACGCCGGGACGGTGGAGCGCCACCTCGGCTACCTCCGGCGCGTGCTGGAGGAGATGGTCGCCGACGACGCCCGGCCGGTGGAGCGCCTGGCGCTGCTCCCGCCCGCGGAGCGCGCGCAGGTGGTGGAGGCGTGGAACGCAACCGACGCCGAGTACCCGCGCGAGCTGTGCGTGCACGAGCTGGTCGAGGCGCAGGCGGCGCGCACCCCGGACGCGGTGGCGCTGGTGTTCGCCGGCGACACGCTGAGCTACGCGGCGCTGAACGCGCGGGCAAACAAGCTGGCGCACCACCTCCGCACGCTCGGCGTGGGGCCGGACGCGCGGGTGGCGATCTGCGTGGAGCGGGGGCTGGAGATGGTGGTCGGCCTGCTGGGCGTGCTGAAGTCGGGCGGCGCGTACGTGCCGCTGGACCCGGCGTACCCGGTCGACCGGCTGCGCTTCATGCTGGAAGACAGCGCGCCCGCCGCGGTGCTCACGCAGGCGTCGCTCGGCGGCTCGCTGGATGGATTGTTCACCGGCGCGGACGTGCCGGTGCTCGATCTCGACACGGACGGGGCGGGGGAGTGGTCCACCGCGCCGGAGACGAACCCGGATCGCGGCGGGCTCACCCCCGAGCACCTGGCCTACGTCATCTACACCTCGGGGTCGACGGGCAGGCCCAAGGGCGTGGCGATCGCCCACCGCAACACCACCAACTTCCTCGCCTGGGGCCGCGAGAGCTTCGACCGCGACGTCCTCGACCGCACGCTGTTCACCACGTCGCTGAACTTCGACCTGGCGGTGTTCGAGTGCTTCGTGCCGCTCACCGTGGGGGCGAGCGTGCACATCGTGCGCGACGCGCTGGCGCTGGCGACCAGCGACGTGGAGGTGACGCTGATCAACACCGTCCCCTCGGCGATGAAGGCGCTGGTGGATTCCGGCAGCGTCCCGCGCGGCGTGCACACGGTGAACATGGCCGGCGAGCCGCTGAAGCAGGCGCTGGTCGAGCGCATCTTCGCGACGACGGACGTCCAGCGCGTCTGCAACCTCTACGGCCCGTCGGAAACGACGACGTACTCGACGTGGGTGGAGATGCGGCGCGGCGAGGGCTTCGCGCCGCACGTGGGCCGGCCGATCCACAACACGCGCGTCTACGTGCTGGACGCGCGCGGGGAGCCGGTGCCGGTGGGCGTTGCCGGCGAGCTCTGCATCGGCGGCGAGGGCGTGGCGCGCGGGTATCTCAATCGACCCGCCCTGACGGCCGACCGCTTCGTCCCCAACCCCTTCTCCGCACAGCCGGGGGCGCGGCTGTACCGCACCGGCGACCTGGCGCGCTGGCGTCCCGGGGGCACGATCGATTTCCTCGGCCGCAACGACCACCAGGTGAAGGTGCGCGGCTTTCGCATCGAGCTGGGCGAGATCGAGGCACGTCTCGCCGAGCATCCGGGCGTGCGCGAGGCCGTCGTCATGGCGCGCGAGGACGTGCCGGGCGACACGCGCCTGGTCGCCTACTACGTGGGCGATGACGCGCAGGACGCGCAGTCGCTGCGCACGCACCTCTCGGAGCGCCTGCCGGAGTACATGCTGCCCGCCGCGTTCGTGTGGCTGGAGGCGCTGCCGCTGACGCCGAACGGCAAGCTCGACCGCAAGGCGCTCCCCTCGCCCGAGGGCGGCGCGTTCGTCACCCGCGGCTACGAGGCGCCGCTCGGCGAGCGCGAAGAGGCGCTGGCCGCGATCTGGTCGGAGCTCCTCGGCGTCGACCGCGTCGGTAGGTGGGACAACTACTTCGAGCTGGGCGGCCACTCGCTGCGCGCCGTGCAGCTGGTCTCCCGCGTCCGCCAGGCGCTGGGGATGGACGTGGCGCTCGGCGAGGTGTTCGAGCGGCCGGTGCTGGCCGACTTCGCGCGCGGGATGGACGCCGCCGCGCTCGCGCAGCTCCCGGCGATCGAGCCGGCCGACCGCGACGGGCGCCTGGCGCTCTCCTTCGCGCAGCAGCGGCTCTGGTTCATCGAGCAGCTCGGCGGCCTGGGCGGCGCCTACCACATCCCCAGCCGCCTGCGCCTGCGCGGGACGCTGGACCGCGACGCGCTGGTCCGCGCGCTCGACCGCATCGTCGAACGCCACGAGGCGCTGCGCACGGTCTTCCACCTGGTGGACGGCGAGCCCGAGCAGCGCATCGTCTCCGTCGAGCGGAGCAGCTTCCACCTGCTGGAGCACGACCTGGCGGGGGATGCCGACGCGAAGGCCGAGGTGCGCCGCATCCTCGACGCGGAAGCGACCTCTCCCTTCGCCCTGCAGCACGGGCCGATGATCCGCGGGCGCCTGGTCGCGCTGGCGGACGACGACCACGTGCTGCTGGTGACGATGCACCACATCGTCTCCGACGGCTGGTCGATGGGGGTGTTCGTCCACGAGCTGAGCGCGCTCTACGGCGCCTTCAGCCGCGGCGAGCCGGATCCGCTCCCGGCGCTGCCGCTGCAGTACGCGGACTACGCCGCCTGGCAGCGGCGCTGGGTGACCGGCGACGTGCTCCAGGCGCAGACGGACTACTGGGTCCGCACGCTCGCCGGCGTGCCGGAGCTGCTTGAGCTGCCGCTGGATCATCCCCGCCCGCCGAAGCAGGACTTCGCCGGTGCGGTGGCGGCGGTGGAGCTGGACGAGGCGCTCTCCGACGGCCTGCGGGCGCTGAGCCGCCGCAACGGGACGACGCTGTTCATGACGCTGCTCGCCGGCTGGGCGGCGGTGATGGGCCGCCTCTCCGGGCAGACGGACGTGGTGATCGGCACGCCCACGGCGAACCGCGGGCGGACCGAGGTCGAGGGGATGATCGGCTTCTTCATCAACACCCTCGCGCTCCGGCTGGACCTTTCCGGCTCTCCGACGGTGGCGGAGCTGCTGGGGCGGACGCGGGTGCGGGCGCTGGAGGCGCAGCATCACCAGGACATCCCCTTCGAGCAGGTGGTGGAGCTGGTGCAGCCGGCGCGCAGCCTGTCGCACACGCCGCTCTTCCAGGTGATGTTCGCCTGGCAGAACGCGCCCGCCGGCACGCTCGAGCTGCCCGGCCTCACCCTGGGCCCGGTGCCCGGCGAGTCGCAGGCGGCGGCGAAGTTCGACCTGTCGTTGTCGATGGGCGAGTCCGCCGGCCGCATCGCGGGGAGCCTGACCTACGCCACCACGCTCTTCGAGCGCGACACGGTGGGGCGCTACGTCGGCTACCTCCGCCGCGCGCTCGAAGAGATGGTCGCGGACGATCGCCAACCGGTCGAGCGGCTCGCCATCGTCTCCGGCGCCGAGCGGCGGCAGGTGGTGGAGGCGTGGAACGACACCGCCGCCGAGTACCCCGCCGACGTGTGCATCCACGCGCTCTTCGAGGCGCAGGCGGAGCGCGCGCCCGGCGCGACGGCGATCGTATCCATCAACGGAGAAGTGACTTACGCGGAGATGAACGCGCGGGCGAACCGCTTGGCGCACCATCTCCGCACGCTGGGCGTGGGACCCGACGCGCGCGTGGCGATCTGCGTCGAACGTGGCCCCGAGATGATCGTCGGGATGCTGGCGGTGCTGAAGGCGGGCGGCGCTTACGTCCCCATGGACCCGGCGTACCCGGTGGACCGCCTGCGCTGGATGCTGGATGACAGCGCGCCCGCCGCGGTGCTCACGCAGGCGTCGCTGGGCGGGTCGCTGGACGGATTGTTCACCGGCGCGGACGTGCCGGTGCTGGACCTCGACACCGACGGGGCGGGGGAGTGGGCGAGCGCGCCGGAGACCAACCCGTCTCCGGACGGACTGACGGCGGCGCACCTCGCCTACGTCATCTACACCTCCGGCTCCACCGGGCGGCCCAAGGGCGTGGCGGTGGCGCATCGGAGTCTCAGCAACCTGGTCGCCTGGCACCGCACCGCGTTCGGGGTGGAGGCGGGGCAGCGCTCGTCCAGCGTGGCCGGCGTGGGCTTCGACGCCGCGGCGTGGGAGATCTGGCCGACGCTCTGCGCCGGCGCCGCGCTCCTGCTGCCGGCGGACGCGAGGGATCCCGAGGCGCTGCTGGGCTGGTGGGCGTCGCAGCCGCTGGACGTGGGCTTCCTCCCCACGCCCGTGGCGGAGCTGGCGTTCGCGCGCGGCGCGATCAATCCGCACCTGAAGACGCTGCTGGTCGGCGGCGATCGCCTGCGCCACGTGCCGGCGGATCTCGGCTCGCTGACGCTGGTGAACAACTACGGGCCGACGGAGACCACCGTCGTGGCCACCTCGGGCGTCGTCGAGCCCGGCGGCGCGCCGCACATCGGCCGGCCGATCGCCAACACGCGCGTCTACCTGGTGGACGGCGTGGGCCAGCCGGTGCCGCTCGGCGCGGCCGGCGAGCTCTTCGTCGGCGGGGCGGGGGTGGCGCGCGGCTACCTCGGCCAGCCGGGGATGACGGCCGAGCGCTTCGTCCCCGACCCGTTCTCCGGCGATCCCGGCGCGCGGCTCTACCGCACGGGCGACCGGGCGCGCTGGCTGGCGGACGGCACCCTCGACTTCCTGGGCCGCGCCGACCAGCAGGTGAAGGTGCGCGGCTTCCGCATCGAACTGGGCGAGATCGAGGCGCGGCTGGCCGAGCACGCGTCCGTGCGCGAGGCGGTGGTCGCCGCCCGCGAGGACGGGCCGGGCGACACGCGCCTGGTGGCCTACTACGTGGGTGATGGGGAGATCGACGCGCAGGCGCTGCGTGCCCATCTCTCCGACCGGCTGCCGGACTACATGCTCCCGGCCGCGTTCGTCGCGCTGGACGGGCTCCCCCTCACCCCGAACGGCAAGCTCGACCGCACGGCGCTCCCCGCGCCCGAGGGCGACGCCTACGCCACGCGCGGCTACGAGGCGCCGGTGGGCGAGACGGAGGTCGCGCTGGCGGCGATCTGGGCCGAGACGCTGGGCGTGGAGCGCGTGGGCCGCTGGGACAACTTCTTCGAGCTGGGCGGCCACTCGCTGCGCGCGGTGCAGATCGGCTCGCGGGTGCGGCAGGTGCTGGGCGTGGACGTGGCGCTCGGCGACCTGTTCGTCCGCCCGGCGCTGGCGGACTTCGCGCGGGGGATCGAGGGCGCGGCGCGCACGGAGCTGCCGGCGATCGAGCCGGTGGCGCGCGGCGAGGGCGTGGCGCTGTCGTTCGCGCAGCAGCGGCTCTGGTTCCTGGAGCAGCTCGGCGGGATCGGCGCCACCTACAACATCCCCACGCGGCTGCGGCTGCGCGGCGAGCTGGACCGCGGCGCGCTGCTGCGCGCGCTGGAGCGCATCGTCGCGCGGCACGAGGCGCTGCGCACCACCTTCCACCTGGTGGACGGCGAGCCCGAGCAGCGCATGTCGGCCGCCGGGGCGATCGACTTCCTCCTGGTGGAGCACGACGTGAGCGGCGCGGCCGACGCGCTGGCCGAAGTGCGCCGGCTGATGGCCGAGGAGGGCGCCGCGCCCTTCGACCTGGAGCACGGGCCGCTGATCCGCGGGCGCCTGGTGCGGCTGGCGGACGACGACCACGTGCTGCTGGTGACCATGCACCACATCGTCTCGGACGGGTGGAGCATGGGCGTGTTCATCCACGAGCTGGGCACCCTCTACCGGGCGTTCAGCCTGGGCCAGCCCGATCCGCTCCC
>DASQLJ010000047.1:0-12465 GCA_035630095.1 Longimicrobium sp. | reverse complement strand
CAGCACGCCGCCCGCCCTGCGCAGCCCCTCCCGCCCAGCCCCCGCCCCGATCGCATCCGCCACCGCCCCCGCCACGATCAGCGCGAGGGGAAAGTGCGCCAGCCAAACATGCGCCGTCATCCGAAAATCCGCTCGACTGCTGGTGGTTCAAGAGAAAGTGAGTGAGCACCCTGCCGGCATCGAGCCGCGATCCTGCCCCCGAGCCGGAAGCCTCGCGCAGTTTGCGAGGCTTTTCGTAGTGGTTGCTGCGGCTTCAGCCGCCGGTGCTCGGGCCAAGCCACACACGCTGCGGAAGTTGCCGTATCCGCCATCCCGCCGCCACCTCCCGCAACCGCGTAACCGCGCCGCATCTGAATGCCGACACGGCGGCCCGCAACGTTGACCGGGCGCGGTCCGTGGCGCCATCGTTCCGCCGGGCGCTCTCCATCATCCCCCCGACCCGTTCCCGCCCCATGCATTCCATCCCCGTGACCTTTCCCGGCGCGGCCGGGCACACGCTCAGCGGCCGGCTGGAGCTGCCCCCTGACGGCGAGGCGACCGGCGGCGCGGTGATCGCTCACTGCTTCACCTGCACCAGCACGCTCACGGCGGTGGTGCAGATCGCCCGGGCGCTGGCGCGCGAGCGGCTGGCCGTGCTCCGCTTCGACTTCACGGGGCTGGGCGAGAGCGAGGGGGAGTTCGTGCAGCACCACTTCTCCGCCTGCGTGGAAGACCTCGCGGCGGCGGCGGAGTTCATGGAGGCGCGCGGCTTTCCGGTGCGCCTGATGGTCGGCCACTCGCTCGGGGGGACGGCCGCGCTCGCCGCGGCGGCGTCGATCCAGACGCTCGCGGCCGTGGCCACCATCGCCGCGCCGTTCGACCCGTGGCACGCCACGAAGGCGTTCGGCGACTCGCTGGCGGAGATCGAGCGCACCGGCGAGGCGCAGGTGCAGCTCGGCGGCAAGCCGTTCCGCATGACGCGCGAGCTGCTGGAAGACCTGCGCGGCGCGCGGATGGAGGAGGCGATCCACGGCCTGCGCGTGCCGCTGCTGATCCTGCACTCGCCGGTGGACCAGGTGGTGGGGATCGACAACGCGACGAAGATCTGGATGGCGGCGCGGCACCCCAAGAGCTTCGTGGCGATCGACGACGCCGACCACCTGCTCACGCGCAAGGAGGACGCGCAGTGGGCCGGCCGGGTGATCGCCAACTGGGCGTCGCGCTGGCTCCCGGAATCGCCCGAGCCCACGCTCGACGAGCTGGCCGAGGCGGGCAGCGTGGTGACGGTCACGCCCGGCGACGCATTCCGCACCGAGGTCTCCGCCGGCCGGCACCTGTTCATCGCCGACGAGCCGGTTGCCGTGGGCGGCGCGGATGCGGGGCCCACGCCCTACGACCTCCTGATGGCGGCGCTGGGAACCTGCACCGGGATGACGCTGAAGGCCTACGCCGAGCGGAAGGGCTGGCCGCTGGAGGAGGTGACGGTGCGGCTGACGCACGGGAAGGTGCACGGCATCGACGAGCAGCACTGCGCCGACCGCGAGGCGCGCGTGGACCGCATCGAGCGAGAGCTCCGGATCGAGGGCGACCGGCTCACCCCCGACCAGCGCATCCGCCTCCTGGAGATCGCCGACAAGTGCCCCGTCCACCGCACGCTCGCAGCCGGCGTCATCGTGGAAACGACGGAGCTGCACGACGATGCGGTGGACGGGGAGACACCCGCGCCGCCGGAGACTTCCCCGACTCCCGCCACACCCGTGTAAGACGAGCGGAGCGCGCTTCGGCTAGGCCGCGGGGCCCCCTCCCCCGCGCCTGAGAGCGCTCGCCCTCCCCCGCTTCGCGGGAGAGGGTGGTGGGTCCCGCGTGGCCTGCGACCGTCCTCTACGAAGCGTCCGGAGCGCCGGGTGCCCGCCCCACAACCTCTCCCGGGACGGGAGAGGTGGACGCCCTCAGGCGGCCGGAGAGGGCGCGGCGCCCGCCCGACAGCCCGAATCCATCGACACGATCGTCCTCCGCCCTCCCTCCGTCCCCGCTTCCAATCCGAATCCCCCCGCTACGGCCCCGGCCGCACGTTCCGCGTCGCGACGAACTCGGCGAACTGGCGCAGGTAGGCGGCGAGGAACTCGCGCGTGGGCTCGTCCGTCAGCCGGCCGTCCTCGAACTTGCCGCCGGCCTGGGCGACCAGCACCCCGGCGTGGGGGAAGTTGAGCGCGAGGCACGAGAACATCACGTCGCGCAGGTGGATCTGCCCGCGCGCGGTGCCCACGGTGCTGCCGCTGGCGCCGACGATGGCGACGGGCTTGTTCACCAGCACCGACTTGTAGCCCGGCCGCGACACCCAGTCGATCGCGTTCTTCAGCACGCCGGGGATGCCGTAGCAGTACTCGGGAGATGCGATCAGCACCGCGTCCGCCCCGGCGATCGCGCGCTTCAGCGCCTCGACCGGCTCGGGGCGCGCGCCGTCGTTGTCGATGTCGCCGTCGTACAGCGGCACCTCGCGCACGCGGTCCCACGGCTCCACGGTCACCTCGTCGGGCGCGAGCTCGGCGGCGGCGCGCAGCAGCGCCCGGTTGTGCGATCCCGCGCGGATGCTCCCCGCGATCCCCACGATCTTCATCTTCACACCCTGCCCGGTCGGGGAAGCCCACCCTGCTTCGAGTGCCGCACGGATCCGCATCAACCGAGCCCCGAAAAGACGAGCGCCTCGGCGGCAGGGTTGCCGTCGCGGCGCCATCGATCTTTCCGTGTCCTCCCCGCGTCCCGCCGCCGGCTCAGGCGACGGCGCCGGCGGGCGCGGGGACGTGCGTCAGCCAGCCGTACGGGTCGGGGAGCTCGCCGCGCGCGATGCCCAGGAAGCGGTCCTGGATCTCGGCGGTGACCGGCCCGCGGCGGCCGATGCCCACGGGCACGTTGTCCACCGAGCGGATCGGCGTCATCTCCGCCGCCGTGCCGGTGAAGAACGCCTCGTCCGACACGTACAGGAACTCGCGCGGGAGGTTCTCCTCGCGCACCTCGTACCCCAGGTCCCTGGCGATGCGGATCACGCAGTCGCGCGTGATGCCGGCCAGGATGTTGGCCGAGATCGGCGGCGTGAAGAGCACGCCGTCGCGGACGACGAACAGGTTCTGGCCGGTGCCCTCGGCCACGTAGCCGTAGGTGTCCAGCATGATGGCCTCGGCGAAGCCGCGCTCCTTGGCCTCGATCTTGGCGAGCTGCGAGTTGAGGTAGGCGCCGCCCGCCTTGCCCAGCGAGGGGAAGGTGTCGGGCGCGGCGCGGCGCCAGCTGCTCACGCACACGTCCACCCCGTTCTCCAGCGCGCCCTCGCCCAGGTAGGTCCCCCAGATCCACGCGACCACGAAGGTCTCCACGAAGCGGTCGTCGGGGAGCACGCCCATCTGCTCGCCGGTGCGGGCCACCAGCGGGCGCAGGTAGCAGTGGCGCACGCCGTTGGCCACCACCACCTCCACCGCCGCGTCGCACAGCGCGTCGAGCGAGTGGTGCATCGGGATGCGGTAGATGCGCGCCGAGTCGGCCAGGCGCCGCATGTGGTCGCGCAGGCGGAAGATGGCGGGACCGTCGGGCGTCTCGTAGCACCGGATGCCCTCGAACACGCACGAGCCGTAGTGCGCCACGTGGCTCATCACGTGGATGGTGGCGTCGCGCCAGTCGATGATCTCTCCGTCGCGCCAGATCAGCTGCGTCGGCCCATTTTTCTGCTCCATGTATCGCCTCGCCCACGAAGGGTAGAACGCCTGTCGATGTGAACGGCGTTGTTCTAGCCGCCGTACCCCTCTCGCGCAAGCCTCGGTCCGTCGCCGCGAAGCCGCGGGCTACACCGCAAATCCGCCGCCCGCCCGCAACGAACGTCGCGATCTGGTATTTGAGGCGGACGCACTCCGGGCTAGACATCACGGCCCGCCGCGACGAAGTCGTGGCGGGGTGCTTTTGGTGTGGTACGACGGATGGGCCAGACGGTCGGCTGAACCTCGTCAGTCAACCACGGTCGGCCACGGCGGCTCGTACTTCACGGAGATCACTTCGTTAATCAACTGGAAGTCCCGTTGATTCTCGGTGATCACGGTCAACCCTTGTTCCCGAGCTGACACAGCCAACAGGCAGTCGTTGGGAAACGACCGCGGCACACCTTTGGGGCTCAGCTTCTTGTCGCGGATCAATCGCGCTACAAGTTGGCCAGCCTGTTTCCAGGTCCGATGCGACGGCGTGATCACGCGTCCCGTCCCTTCGAACGGGGCGATGAACTTCTCCTGCGTCCGCCGTTCGAGCGAGGGGTTCACGGCGCCAGCCAACAACTCGCTAGCAACGGTTGAATGCAGGTAGATGAACGGAGCGAAGTGCCAGGCAAACGCTTCAAGCGCGACGTTCCAACCATCCTCGCGCGTTGCCCGGATGTACAGCCCCGTATCGAGGATGTACTTGCGCACTCAGGGCTCCGCGTCGTCGGCGTAGACGTCGATCAGCCCGGCTCCCCGCATCCCGCGAATCCCGTCCACGAGCGCGTGGCGGAACGCGACCATGTCGAGCGCCTGCTCGATGGTCTCGGTTTCGGTGCGAGTGCCGAGCAGTTTCCTTGCCCGGTCGATTTTCGACTGGCGGAGTCTCATATTCTTTCTCCTGGGAGCCTCGGGAGCCGCCGAAGACGGTTTGCGCGGTTCCATCGTACCTCCATTGGATCTGTACAACTCCTCGTAATGTACAGCGAGTTGGGGTCAGGTGGAAGCGAAGAGCGCGACACGGCCACCGTTCGGCCGTGTCGCGCTTCCGCTGGCGTGCTGGTGTCGATCAGCGGGCGTAGAACTCCACCACGGCGGTGTCGTCCACGATCAGGGGGACGTCGGCGCGCATGGGGAGCGAGATCATGCGGCCGCCGAACTTGTCGCTGGGGTCGATCGCCAGGTACCCCGGCAGCCGCACCTGCGGCCCGTGCTCCACCGAGCTCATCACCTCGGGCATCTTCCGCGCGCGGTCCGACACGCTCACGTGCTGGCCCACGTCCATGATGAAGCCGGCGCGGTCCACCCGCCGCCCGTTCACGCGGATGTGGCCGTGCGCCACCAGCTGCCGCGCGGAGGGGATGGTGGGGGCGATCCCCAGGCGGAACACCACGTTGTCCAGCCGGCGCTCCAGCAGGCCCAGCAGCGCCTCGCCGGTCTTGCCGCCCTGCCCCGTCGCGCGCGCCATGTAGTTGCGGAGCTGCCGCTCGCTCACGCCGTAGTTCAGCCGCAGCTTCTGCTTCTCCAGGAGCTGGCGTCCGTATTCGCTCTGCTTCTTGCGGCCGCGGCCACCGCCGCCGCTCTGGCCGTGCTGCCCCGGCGGGTAGGGCTTCTTGTCCGCGCTCTTGCGGGTCAGGCCGGGGAGCGGCGTCCCCAGCCGGCGAATCGACTTCAGGCGTGGTCCACGCTTGGCGACCATCTCGTATCCTCCGTTCCGGTTCTTTCGGTCGTTCGAGCGGCGGTCGTTCTGCAAACCGTGCTCCCGAACGCGTGCAGCCGCCCATACCGTGCTTGGATCAATCCGTCGCAAGGGGGAACCCTGAAAGATAAATAAAGGGAGCCCGAGAGCGTAGTAGGGACGGGTCACACCGAGCGATCGAGATCTCTTGCCCGAGGCGCTATCCAGCGGGCCCTCACCCTGCCGCTTCGCGGCTGTCCCTCTCCCAAAACAACCTGGGAGAGGGACCTGGGGCGCTTCGCGCCGGCTCCTTCATCTAACACCAGACTACATCGCGGTTGAGCGGGTATTTCTTGCGTGCGCCGGAACTCCGGATGCCCCAGCGCCAGTAGTCCGCGAAGGCGGCGCGAAGGCGGACTTCGTGTGGTTGTTGCAGCGAATTCATTCACCCGACACGCCCCCTCGCCGGGCCTTTTGCGAACCTGCGCCCCATTCGTCCCAGTGGGCTTGCCCTGGCTCTGCACTTTGTCGCAGCTTGGTCGCCAGCGGGTAGATATCCGTACAAACACCATCGGAGCCGGCGAATGGACGTGTTCGTGACCGGCGCCACGGGGGTGCTCGGCCGCCCCGTTGTGCGCCTGCTGATCGACGAGGGCCACCGCGTTCGCGCGCTGGCCCGTTCGGAGTCGAACGACCCGCTGCTGGCGCGGATGGGCGCCCGGGCGGTGCGCGGCGACCTGTTCGACGCCGCCTCCCTCGCCGACGCGGTCGCGGGGAGCGACGCGGTGCTGCACCTGGCCACGCGCATCCCCCCGCGAGCCAAGGCCACGAGCGCGGATGCCTGGGCCGAAAACGACCGCATCCGCATCGAGGGCACACGCAACCTGGTGGATTCTGCCTTGGCGGCGGGCGCGTCGACCTTCGTCTACCCCGGCATCTGCTTCATCTACCAGGACGGCGGCGACGGGTGGATCGACGCGGAGACGGCCGAGGTGGACGCGGGGCCCGCGCTCGCCTCCACCCTCGCGGCGGAGGACGAGGTGCGGCGCTTCACCACCTCCGGCGGCCGCGGCATCGTGCTGCGGATGGGCTACTTCTACGGGCCCGAGGCGGAATCGAGCATGGACACGCTCGCGCTGGCCCGGCGCGGCGCGGCGGTCCTGGCCGGCCCGGGCGACGCGTTCTATCCGTCGGTCTGGGTGGATGATGCGGCCACCGCGATCGTCGCCGCGCTCCGCTCCGCGCCGGCCGGCATCTACGACGTGGTGGACGACGAGCCGCTCCCGCGCCGCGAGCTCGCCCGCGCCGTCGCCGACGCGGCGGGCCGCCCCTTCGTGCTCCGCCCGCCGATGTGGCTGCTGAAGCTGGTGGGCGGCGGGCGGACGGAGTTCATGGGCCGCAGCCAGCGCGTCTCCAACCGCCGCTTCAAGGCCGCCACCGGCTGGTCGCCCGCCGTCCCCGACGCGCGCGACGGCTGGCAGCGCGTCGCCGCCGCGCTCCGCCAGCCGCAGCATTGAGCGAGGCTGGTGCGTCGTGCCTCCCGGAACAGAGGCCGACGATGTCATCCTGAGGCCGATCACGCCTAACTCTCTGCCATTGAAGAAGCTGGCAGGCCGAAGGATCTATCGCCGACACTCGGACTAGAGCGGCCGGAGCGTATCGTCGTCCCGGTCACTGGCGGGCGGCGGTCCCCGATGACCGGCGGCTGAAGCCGCAGCAACAACTACGAAAAGCCTCGCAAACTGCGCGAGGCTTCCCCATCGGCGGCAGTTTCGCGGCTTCGACGGCCAACGACTCTGCGGGCGGATAAAAGCGACACGCGGCGAGTCGAGGCTCGCCGCGTTTCATGTGTCTGTAGATGGCGGATCGATCCTTCAGCCGCGCGGGATCGTCAGCTCGGCGAGGGGGATGCGGCGCTCTTCGCCAGAGGTGAAGTCCTTCACGGCGGCGACGCCCTCGGCCACCTCGTCGGGGCCCAGGGTGATGACGCGGCGGGCGTTCAGCGCGGAGGCGTTCTTGAACTGCTTGCCGACGCCCTGGTGGCGCAGGCCGTACTCCACGCTCCACCCCGCGTCGCGGAGGCCGTGGGCGAGCGAGAGCATGGCCTCGCGCTGCTCGGGGCCGATCGCGACCAGGTAGTAATCGACCGATTGAGCCGTCGACGGGAGCAGCCCGCGCACGGTCAGCAGCTCCTTCAGCACCACGTCGCCCATCCCGAAGCCCAGCGCGGGGAGGTCCACGCCCGCCACCGTCTTCAGCAGGTTGTCGTAGCGCCCGCCGCCGCAGATGGCGCGCAGCTCGCCCCTGGTGTCGAACAGCTCGAAGACGATGCCGGTGTAGTACGCCAGCCCGCGCACGATCGACAGGTCGAAGCGCACGAAATCGCCCAGCCCCATCGCCCGCAGGTAGCCGAAGTACGCCGCCATCCGCTCGATCTCGGGCGCCACGCCCTCCGTCTGCCCGTACGCCTCGCTCACCGCGCCGAAGTCGCGGTGCTGGAAGATGGCGAAGACGCGGTCGATCACCTCCGCGCCCAGCCCCGCCTCGTCGGCCAGCCGCTTGGCCAGCACCTCGCGCGGGTCGCGCTCCAGCTTGTCCACGATGTTGTAGACGAGGACGAGCTGGTCCTCGGGGACGCCGGCGTGCAGCAGGAGCGCGCGCAGCAGCCGCCGGTCCGAGATGCGCGCGACGAAATCGTCCGCGGTCAGCCCAAGGTCGCGCAGGATGTCGATGGCGGCGCCGAGCAGCTCGGCGTCGGCCGCGACGTCGTCCTCGCCCAGGATGTCGAGGTTGAGCTGGAAGTGCTCGCGCAGGCGCCCGCGCTGCTGCCGCTCGTAGCGGAAGAGCTGGGGGATGCTGAACCACTTGATCGGCTTGCGCAGCCCGCCGGCGCGGGCGCCCGCCATGCGCGCCAGGGTGGGCGTCATCTCGGGCCGCATCGCGATGTGCCGCTTGCCCTTGTCCACGAAATCGTAGAGCTGCGTCACGATCTCGGGGCCGCTCTTCTCGATGTAGAGCTCGATCGGCTCCAGCGGCGGCCCGTCGTATTCCTGGAAGCCGTAGCGCCGCGCCACGTCGCGCCAGACGGCGAAGATGTGCGCGCGGACGGCGAAATCGTCCGGGTAGAAGTCCCGGAACCCGGGGAGTGCTTGGAAGTTGGCCATGGGGCGGAAAACTAGGCCGCGGCGCGCCCGTCCGCGAGTACCGGCGGATGCGGTCGGCGCTGCCGGAGGACGAGAACGGCCGCGAAACCGGGGCGCCGGCTAATCGGCCGGCGCCCCTGTCCACGTCATCGGCAGATGTGAATCCCGCGCGGCACGCTCACTCCACCGCGAACGGCAGCTCCAGCGATTCGCGCGGGCCGAGGGCGTACCAGCGCGCCGCCAGCTCGTCGCGCAGCCGGCGGATGCGGCCGAACTCGTCCGCGGTGACGGTGCGCGGCGGAGCGAGGCCGTGCTGCGCCGAGTAGGTGGCGAGGTGCGCGTTCAGCTCCGCGGCGCCCTCGGCGTCGTCGTCGAACGAGCTGCCGAAGTTGTCGAACCAGCCGGTGGAGACCTCGGCCAGCATCGCGTCCGCCAGGTTCGGCATCGGTCCGCGGGGCCAGGGCGTACCGAAGTCGCCGAACTCCCACCCATCGGCCATCATCCCCCAGAACGCCTGCCGCAGCCCGAGGGTGGTTTCGATCGCGTAGTGCGTCAGGTCGTGCACGGGAAAGAAGGCGCTCTGCTTCTGCCAAACCACCGTCCCGTCGCGCCGGGTGACGCTGAGCACCGGCGCCCCGTGGCGCGTCTTCGCGAACTTGAGGACGGCGAGTGGCTGCGTGGTCGTCCGCATGATGAATCCAGAGTCAGGCGCTCGTGGCCAGGCCCGTGACCGGCGGCTGAAGCCGCAGCAACAACTACGAGAAGCCTCGCAAACTGCGCGAGGCTCCACGGCGCGGCGGCGGCATCGCGGCTCATCCCCACAGGCTTCCCCGCGCTTCGCTGTTGAAGTCCGCGAAGGCGGACTGTGTGCCGTTGTAGCGGCGAGTTTACTCGCATATTTCGCGCGCCCACCCGCCACCGATTCGCCTTTGACTCTCCCCCGCGCCGCCCGCCGCCGCACCGCTGCCCGCGCGCCGCCCTCGCCTCCGCGCCGTCCCGAACTGCCTTCTTTTCCCCCTCACCGAACCGCCTTCAGCCGTCCGCCGGCCGGCGTTCAGGGCGCGGAGGCTTGTCCGCCGGCCATCGCCTCGGCGCCGCGGAGGATGCGCTCCCGCTCGGCGGCGTCGATGAGGCGGCCGTTCAGCAGCACGGCGTGGATGCGGCTGACGTTGCGGATGTCGGCCAGCGGGTCGGCGTCGAGCACCACCAGGTCGGCGGCCTTCCCCTGCGCGACGGTGCCGAGCGAGTCGGCCATCTTCAGGAAGCGCGCGGGCTCGATGGTGGCGGCCTGCAGCGCCTGCATCGGCGTCATCCCGATGCGGGTGAGCAACTCCAGCTCTTCGTGCAGCGAGAAGCCGGCGAAGGTGTAGGGGTTGGACAGGTCGGTGCCGGCCAGGAAGCGCACCCCGTTCTGGTGCAGCAGCCGGGCGATCTCGAGCTGGCGGCCGTACAGCGCGTGGCGGTTGGCCCAGTCGGCGGCCGTCAGCGCGCGGAAGCGGAAGTCGGCGCGCGGGTTCCACTGCGCGCTGAACATCTTCGGCACGTAGCGCAGCCGCGGGTCCAGCGCGAGGGTGGTGTCGTCCAGGAAGGCGGTGGCGTGCAGGGTGACCAGCGTGGGCACCATCACCGTGCCGTTGCGCGCCAGCCGCTGCGCCAGCGCCGTGCACGCCGCCGCGTCGTAGCGCGTCAGCACCGACGCCGCCTGCGCGCGCGAGATCACGCCCGCCGAGTCCCACCCGCGCGGCGAGGCGACGGCGGCGGCCACCCGCCCGCGCTCCTCGGCCGGGAGCGGCGAGCACGCGCCCACCACCCCGGTGAGGTGCTCGATCGTCGCGATCCCCGCGTCGGACGCGGCGGCGACGGTCACCAGCGACGGCACGTGGCCGGCGAAGGGGAGGCCGTGCTGCTTCGCCTGGGCCGCCGCCGCGGCGAACGCCTCGGGCGTCAGGCGGCTGTAGACCTTGATGAAGTCGGCCCCGGCGGCGGCGAGCGAATCCACCACGTGGCGCGCCTCGTCGGCGTTGCGGGCGACGACGGAGCCGGGCCAGATCGCGGGGTAGCCGTCGAGGATGTGCCCGGAGCCCACCAGCCGCGGCCCCACCAGCGCCCCGCGCCGGATGTGCGAGGCGACCGAATCGACCCAGGCGATCTGGCTGAACATGTCGCGCACGCCGGTGACGCCGTTGGCCACCAGCAGCGGCATGAACAGCCGGTCGAGCCCCGGGAACGCGGCGTGGACGTGCATGTCCCACAGGCCGGGGATCACGAACTTCCCGCGGCCGTCCACCACCCGCGCGCCCGCCGGCACCGCCACGCGCGCCGCCGGACCCACCGCCGTGATGCGGCTCCCCTGCACCAGCACCGTCTGGTCGGCCAGCGCGCGCCCGCCCTCCACGTCCACCACCGTCGCGTGGGTGATGGCGACCGGGGCGGGCGCCGCCTGCTGCGCCCGCACGCCGGTGACCGCCGCGCACGCCAGGGCGGCCGCGATGAGCATCTGTCGCTTCATGGGATGGATGGGTCGGTCGTGTCGAGGAAGATTCCGTTCAGCCGCGCCGCTTTTCGCGTCCACGGAGGCAGCGCCGCGGTGCTCGCGCCGGGAAAGATAGCAGCAGGTCGAGAAATTCGCGGGGGCCACGAATCTCCGGACGACGCGCAACACTCCAGCGGAGAGATGTTGCCTCATGGAAACATTTATGTTTCCAACGGCAACATATCGGCTTCACCCGGGGAACCCCCACGCGCGGCGGACGCAGGGTTGCGGTGGATGGGAGCGCGCCGCACGTTGCTGCGGCGCCACCAGCGGCGCGTCACCCCATCCGACCGATCCCGATGAACCACAGCATACACCTGCGCCCCGACGAGCTCGCGAAGCTGGTCGTGCAGGCCGCGAGCAACGCCGAGCAGCAGGGCTACTGGACCGGCGCCGACGCCATCAACCGCGACGCCGCGCGCCACCTGGTCACCTTCCTGGGCCTGCTCCTGGGCGGCGACGACGACGTGGACGAGCACGAGCTCAAGATCTTCCAGCAGGTGTGGACCGCCGCCACCGGCGGCACCCCCACCGAGGACGAGCTGCGCGGCTCCGTCACCCACAGCGTGAACCTGGCCGACGACCCCGACGCGCTGCAGGAGTACCTCCTCGCCACGCCGCCGTACCTGCAGGCCGTGCTGGCGATGGACCGCGAGCGCGGCACCCGCAACGCCGAGCAGGTGGTGACCTCGCTCAGCGGCCTCGCCATCGCCGTCCTCGCCGCCGACGGCAAGGCCGCGGCGGAGGAGGACGCCGTCTTCACCACGCACCTGAACCACCTGCGCGACGAGCTGGCGCAGCTCGGCCGCGCGGGGCAGGACTGATCAGTTCTCAACTGTAATGGAGGTCCAATGACTTCGGGTGACGACGAGACGCGCAACGAGATCGAGAGCGATTCCATCGAGGTCACTCGCCACAACTTCGGCGATCTGCTCATCGCCGGTCTCGAAGAAGCGCTCGAAGTCGCCTGCGGGAAGATGGAGCCCGCGCGCAGAGTCGTTCACCCCCGCTCCGACGCGAGTTCCGCCGGCGGCGGATGAGCGTGGTGCGATACGACTGACCGATGCTCGTTGGAGACCGCACAACGTATCCTGCTGTCTCTCATATCAGGGATGCGGAAGGGCCGTTCCTGTCGCCAGGAGCGGCCCTTCGGCTACCCTCTGCGATCCATCGCGTCAGCACTGATGAAAGCCGTCGAGCGGGTAGATCGGCACTTACATTATTCGGATCCCCACGAACTCCGTTCCGCGAGCGGGCGGTTTGCGTGAGGGATTCGCGCCCGGAGGGCCGAGACGCCGGCGCGCCATCTCTGTCGACTGCGTGAACGAGCGGGGCCATGGCGCGACGGCGGCTCGGCGCCGTTGGCAACGGCGGTATCGTTGCCTACGGCGCGCGAAGCCC
>DASQLJ010000046.1:0-6234 GCA_035630095.1 Longimicrobium sp. | reverse complement strand
CATGGGCCTCCACGAGCGCGACGTGTCCGAGGACGAGATGGTGCGCCTGATGGCCGAGGAATACACCTTCGTCACCCGCCCCGTCATCGTCCGCGGCGACCGCGCGACTGCGGGCTTCTCGGCGAAGCGCGTGGACGAGCTGGTGGGCTGACGGCGGAATCGGCGGCTATTCGCGGGGAGAGGAACAGATTCGGACGCGGGCCGGATCGATCGATCCGGCCCGTTTTCTTTCGTGGCGCGGCCCGGCATCGGGGAGCACGCCGCTCGCCGTGAATCTCACCTCGAGAAGTCGAGCCGCTCGCCGCCGTTCTCAACCCCACGCCCGTCTCCTCCGTCCCGGTGCGCCCGCCGTTCGTCACGCCATGGTCAGCCCGCGGTCTCCGTCACGCGTCGTACGACAGGAGCGCGTGGCATCCCGCAGCGCGCTCCATGACCCGTCCGCCGGCGTCCGGCGGCGGGCACACCGGCGGGACTGGAGGCTCTCATGGCAGGCAAGACAGACTTGGTGAACAGCATCGTGGTCAGGACGGGCATCGTCAGCCCGTTCGTGATCTACGATTCGGGCGACCCCGGCGCGGCGCCGATTCCCGCGCCCGGCGGCACGGACCCGCTCGATCCGTTCGGCGGCGCGATCGCGTGATGGGGAGCAGCGAACGACGAGCGGCCCGGGCGCTACGCCCAGGCCGCTCGTCCTCGTCGCACCCATCCCGTCCCCACGGCGGTCCTGATCTCGACGTCCAACCCTGCGTTCGCCCTCTCGCGCTCCCTCACCCCCGCAGCAGCCCGCGGACCAGCTTCAGCAGCGCCAGCGGCAGGTGCTCGGGGTGGGTCAGGATCATGTGGCCCGCCTTGCCGAAGATGCGGGGGAGGTAGGCGCTCGCCTTGCTGTCCACCGTCAGGCAGAAGGGGAAGACGCCCTGCGCGCGCGCCTCGGCGATCGCCTGGCGCGTGTCCTCGACGGCGAAGCGGTCCTGGTAGTGGTCGTCGTCGTTCGGCTTGCCGTCGCTCACGATCAGCAGCAGGCGGTGGCCGGTGCCCTGCCGCGCCAGCAGCGCGCTGCCGTGGCGGATGGCGGCACCCATTCGCGTGTAACCCTCCGGCTCCAGCCCCGCGATCCGCCCGCGCACCTCGTCGCCGTTGCGCTCCGCGAAGTCCTTGAGCACGCGGATGCGCACGTGCGCCGCGCTCTGCCCGCTGAAGGAGAGGATCGCGTAGCGGTCGCCCAGCGCGTCGAAGGCTTCGCTGGCCAGCAGCCCCGCCGTCTTCTCCACGTCGATGATGCGCCCGCCGGGCGTGGGCTCGCTGGTGCTGCCGCTCACGTCCAGCAGCAGCAGGATGGCCAGCTCGCGCCGCGCCGGGCGCACCGCGGCGTAGAGGCGGTCGCTCACCGTGTGCCCCGTGCGCAGGTCCACCAGCGCGCGCACGCACGCCGCCAGGTCCAGCTCCTCGCCGTCCTTCTGCTGCGAAAGCCGCAGCCGCCGCGCGCGTAGCTTCTCGAACTGCTCGCGCAGGCGGCGCACCGTCGCGGCGTGCGCGGCCAGCACGCGCCGCGCCCACTCGGGGTCGCCCGCGCGCGGCGCGGCGACGCGCACCCACGCGCCCGGGCGCCGGTACCGGCCCACCTCCATGTCCCACTCGGGATAGGCGATCCCCGCCGGGCGCTCGTCGGTCGCCTGCGCCGCGGCCGCCTCGCGCCGCTCCGCGGATCCGCTCCCGTCGCGGTCGCGCGCCGCCGCGTCGGGATCGGCGGCGTGCATCAGCGCGCCGCCGCGCTCGTCGGCGACCTGCCCCGGCGCGTCGGACGGGTCGTTGCCGGTCTGCGACGACTCGCCGCTCTGCCCCGCCTGGTCGCTCCTGCCGACGGGCCCGCGCTTCTTCCCCGGCGTGCCCTTCGGCAGCATCGGGCGGTAGGGCATGGTGAACACCCGCAGCGGCGCGGCCCTGGTCGCCACGCGGACGATCGTTCCCCACGCGACCACCGGCTGCACGCCGCGGTACTTCGCGCCGCCGGACGCCAGCCGCGCCGCGGTCATCCGCGCCCACGCCAGCGACTGCGCGGGCGTGGCGTCCGCGCCCAACCCGCGGAGCGCGTCGACCGGGCGGTCGGAGAGGACGCGCCGGACGAGCGCCTCCACCTCGCGCTCGGCGGGGGTGAGCGTCTCGGGCGAGGGGCGGCGGGCCAGCGCGGCGGCGCGCTCGGCGGCGTGGGCGCTCGCGAGCCCCGGCGCGCTGCGGGCGGCGGCCTCTTCCACCGCGGCGCCCTCGGCCAGCAGGTACAGGTCGCGCACCAGCGGCGACGCGTCGGCCGGGAGCGCCAGGGCGGTGCCGCGGGCCAGGCGCTCGGCCTGCTGGATCGCCATCACCCGGTAGCGGGTCAGCGGGTCGCCGTCCGCCGGGTCGAGCCGCGCTGGAAGGAGGATGCGAACGCCGTCGCTGGCGGGGAGCGGCGCGTCGCCGCGCAGGTGCGGCGGCACGCGGCCGGTCAGGCGCCCCACCACGGGCGTGCGCGGCGCGTCGGCGGCGGCCACGGCGATGGGGTGGCCGTAGACGCCGGCCAGCAGCACCTCCAGCCGGCGGCGCACCTCCTCCAGCCCCACCGGCGGCGGCGGGGCATGGGCGTCGGCGCCCATCGGCGGGAGCCGCCGCCGTCGCCTGCGCGCGAAGACGGCGACCAGGCAGGCGAGCAGGTAGACGAGGAGGCCGGCGACCAGGAAGACGGCGACCACCTGGCCGAGGGAGACGTTCGGCATCTCCCCGCGCCTACAGCGTGGCGGCGATCAGGTCCGAGATCGCGGCGAGCAGGTCGGGGTCGTCGGTGAGCGGGGCCACGAGGCCGGCGCGGCACGCCTCGGCCGCGGGGATGCCGGCGGCGATCAGGCGCGCGGTGGACACCAGCAGCCGCGTGCTGGGCGCCTCGGCCAGCCCCTGGTCGCGCAGGCCGCGCACGCGCGTGGCGAGGCGGACGAGGCGCGCCGCGGTCGCGGTGTCCACGCCGCCCTCGTGGGCCACGATGGCGCTCTCGGTGGCGGGGGGATGGAAATCGAACTCGAGCGATACGAAGCGCTGGCGCGTGCTGGGCTTCAGGTCCTTGAGCGCGTGCTGGTAGCCGGGGTTGTACGAGATCACGAGCTGGAACCCCGGCGCGGCCTCGATCAGCTCCCCCGTCTTGTCGATGGGAAGGAGCCGGCGGTCGTCGGTGAGCGGGTGGATGACCACGATGGTGTCCTGACGCGCCTCCACCACCTCGTCCAGGTAGCAGATGGCGCCCAGCCGCACCGCGGTGGTCAGCGGCCCGTCCACCCACACCGTCTCGCCGCCGCGGATCAGGAAGCGCCCGGTGAGGTCGCTGGCGGAGAGGTCGTCGTGGCAGGCGATGGTCACCAGCGGCCGGTCGAGCCGCCACGCCAGGTGCTCCACGAACCGCGTCTTCCCGCACCCGGTGGGCCCCTTGAGCATCACCGGCAGCCCGCGACCGTGGCAGGCCTCGAACACCTCCACCTCGCGCCCCGCCGCCACGTAGTACGGCTCGGCCCCGCCGGGGAGCCGCACCCCCTCCACCCCCGCCTGCATCCGCACCGCTTCCTCCGCCCCGCGGCCACGGGGGATGTCGATCTGTTGTGTCATGCGGCTCCGTCGTGGTCTTGATGGCTGTTGCGCCGGACCTATCAGCGGCTGCTTGCGTCGGAAATCGCGGTCCGCCGGCGCTTGCGCGGAAACATGCGGGCAGGTCCGGTGCCGCGGCCAGTCATCCGGCTGATTCTCGCAAAACCTTTACATCTGCGGAGAAGATACAGAACGGCGCGCGAACCGGAATTCGGTCCACGCGCCGTGATTTGCCACGAGAAACAGCCCGGCAGTTCACCCCCTCTCCCGCGAAGCGGGGGAGGGGCCGGGGGGAGGGGGCCACTCGCGCTCGGACTCCACTCCGCCTCCCGCTCGACATCTACCCCAACATCCCGTAGACCTGGACGGACACGGATGTCTCGGAAAAGCTACGACATCTCTCCAGCCGCGCTCTTCACCCCTCGCGCGGCAGCGGCGGCGCGTCCGGGGGCGGGCGGGGGGTGGACGGCGTGTCGCCGACCAGCGCGTAGAGGTCGCCCCACAGCCGCGCGACGGGCGCCAGCGCGTGCGTGTCGACGAACAGCGTGTCGTCGATCAGCGGGAGGTGATCAGCCAGATGCACGCGCAGCACCTCGCCGATCACCAGCGTGTTGGCGGCGCCTTCCAGCTCGACGGATTTGAAGAGGCGGCACTCCATCACCACCGCCGCGTCGGCCACGTACGGCGCGTCGACGGACTCGGCCCAGGCGAGCGGCACGCCGGCGTGCGCGAACTCGTCCACGTCCGGCGGATATTCGCCGGAGGTGTGATTCAGGCGCGCGAGCTGGCCTTCCGTCGCCGCGTTCACGCAGAAGGCGCCGGTGTCCAGGATGTTGCGCAGCGAGTCCTTGGGCTCGCCGCCGCGGTGGCCGATGGAGATGCCGACCAGGAAGGGCGTGGCGGAGACGGCGGAGAAGTAGCTGAACGGCGCCAGGTTCGGCTGCCGCGCCGCCGACCGCGTCGACACCCACGCGATCGGGCGCGGCACGACCAGCGAGGTCAGGAGCTGGTACCGCTCCCGCGGCGTGATGGCGGCCGTGTCGAGGATCATCGTATGTGTTCGATGGAGAAACTACCCTGCGCCGTCGCAACGTACCATGCGCAAATGCATACATGTCATCCTGAGGGCGCGTCGCCGAACCCCAACTAAGGCAATAGCTTGCGCGCCCGAAGGATCTATACTGTCCGCGTGGACTACAGGCTGCGACACCGCACGAAGGTCGTCATGATCAGCGGATCGACTGGAAGAATCCTTCGTCCGCGGATAGATCGCGCCAACTAGGATTCGCTTCGGAGACGAGGGCGAGCTTCCTTGCCCGCTTCCATCCCTTGATCTGCTTCTCGCGCTCGATCGCGGCGGCGACGTTCCCCGTCTCCTCGAACCACACGAGTTCGGTCACGTGTACCGCGCCGTGAAGCCCGGCGTCAGCTTGCTCTGGTGCTCCCATACGCGCCGAACCAGGTCGTTCGTCACCCTGACGTACAGCGTACGACTCGCATTCGAGAGGATGTAGACGTAGAAGCGCGGCACGGCGGGCGGAGTCGAAGGTCCGAAACCTCGCAGACCGAAGGATCTAAAGAACGTCGGCGCAACACATTAGCGGTAGCGCTCCGTCGGTTATAGATCCTTCGGGCTGCGGCCATTAGTGTGGACGCGGCACCGGCTGGTCGCCCTCGGGATGACGCATGAGCTTCTTCGTGTGGCTGGCACCCGCGAATCGTCAGGCATTCCAGCGGGCGAGGCAAATGCTCGCGTCATCCCGCGTAGGGCGTGGCGGCGACGGCGGCGTCGATCCACTGGCGCGCGGCTTCGGCCTCGTCGGGGGCGATGCCGTGGCCGATGGGGTAGTCGAGGGCGGTCAGGTCGGCGCCTGCCTCGCGCAGCAGGGCGCGGCCTTCCACCGCCAGGTCGAAGGGGATCGACGGATCCATCGTCCCGTGCCCCCAGAAGATGCGCGTCCCCGCGACCGACTGCGGCGTCGCGCGGACGGTGGGGTGGTCCGCCAGGAAGCCGCTGAAGTTGAGGACGATCGGGGCCGCGCCGGGGTTCCGCAGCGCGTAAGCCATCGACATCGCCCCGCCCTGGCTGAACCCGCCCAGCACCAGTGGCCCAGTGCGCACCGGCAGCGCGCCCCGGATCTCGCCGAGGAACGCGGCCAGGTCCACCTGCGAGCGCTCGAAGCTGTCGGGCTCGGGGACGTTGCGGCCCAGGAAGCGGTACCACGCCGAGCCGGGCCCGTACCCCCACGGCATCCCCGGCCACGGGGCTTCCGGCGTCACCACCACCGCGTTGGGCGCCAGTACCGGCGCCAGGCCCAGCAGGTCGAAGCGGTCCGACCCGCGGCCGTGGAGGAGGACCACGAGCGGCGTGCCGTCGGGGGCGTCGGGCGGGATGTACTGCTCGTACTTCAGCATCTCGACATCAACAGGTGCGTGAGTGCGCTAGTGCGCCAGTGCGTTCTCGAAGCGCGCCGGAAGCCTTCGTCCGGGGAAGTCCGCGAAGGCGGACTGCGTGCCGTTGTAGCCGCGAGTTCACTCGCAAATTCCCACGCCGGCCCCCGCCGCCGTCGTGAAATCCGCCGTCCTCGTGAAATCCGCCGTCCTCGTGAAATCCGCCGTCCTCGTGAAATC
>DASQLJ010000045.1:0-7257 GCA_035630095.1 Longimicrobium sp. | reverse complement strand
CAAGGCGCCGTACATCCGCCTCGACCCCTACTTCATGGACCCGCCGGAGGACCCCGTCGCGCGCGCCACCTTCGAGGGGCTCACGCGGAAGGTGGACGAGGCGCTGGAGGACCAGGTGCTGGAGCCGGGCGACTTCTGCTTCATCGACAACTTCCAGGCGGTGCACGGCCGCAAGCCCTTCAAGGCCCGCTACGACGGTCGCGACCGCTGGATGAAGCGCATCAACGTGGTCCGCGACCTCCGCAAGAGCCGCGAGTCGCGCCTCTCCGCGGCCTCGCGCGTGCTGTACTGAGCGCGCGCCGGCGGCCGTAGCCGAAACCCGAAGCACCCGCCGCGCCGCGCCCGGCCGAATCGCCGTGCGCGGAGTTCGCGTCCCCCACGGTCTCGCCCGCCGCGTGTTTGCGCGGCCTCCACGGCCACCGCGGCGTGCGGCGGGGACGGAGCGCGCCGGTCGGGCGCCGTCGTCCCGGAGCGAAATCCCCGAGCACACGGCCGCCGCGCCCCCGCGGGCACCGGCGGCACCCTCCACTCCCCTGGACGGATCATGAAGCAACTCCTCGCGCTTCTCCTGCGATACTCGAAGCGCACGGTCGTGCTGGCCACGCTCGCCGGCGTGCTGAGCGGCGGGGCGAACGCGGTGCTGCTGGCGCTGGCCAACGCGGCGCTGCACCACCCCCGGCCCTGGGCCGACTTCCGGCTGGCGGGGGCGTTCGTGGGGGTGTGCCTGCTGGTGCCCATCCTGCGCGCCGCCTCGTCGTTCCTGCTGGGGCGGCTGGCGCAGCAGATGGTGATGGACCTGCGCATGCAGCTCGGCCGGAAGATCCTCGCGTCCCCGCTGCGGCGGCTGGAGGAGGTGGGGATCCCGCGCCTCTTCGCCGTGCTCACCGAGGACGTGAGCGCCATCGCGCAGGCGCTGCGCACCCTCCCCCTCCTGTTCGTGCAGGGGGCGATCGTGATCGGCTGCCTGATGTACCTGGGGTGGCTGTCGCCGGTGGCGTTCGGGGCGGTGCTGGTGATGCTGGCCCTGGGGATCGTGACCTACCGCGTGCCGCTGAGCCGCGGCGAGCGCCACCAGCGCGACCAGCGCGAGCTGGGCGACCGCCTCTGGCGCGACTACCAGGCGCTGACCTCCGGCATCAAGGAGCTGAAGCTGCACGGCCGCCGGCGCGAGGCGCTGCTGGGCGACCTGGACGCCACCGGCGCGCGGCTGAAGCGCACCGCGGTGGCCTCGGCCACGCTGTTCGCGGCGGCGGCGGGGTGGGGGCAGATGGTGATCTTCGGGCTGATCGGCACCATCGCCTTCGTCCTCCCCATGGTCGCGGGGGTGCGCGTCGAGACGCTCACCGGCTACGCGCTGGTGCTGCTGTACCTGATGTCGCCGCTGGAGACGATCATGGACGCCCTGCCGCTGATCACCCGCGCGCAGGTGGGGTTCCAGAAGGTGGAGGCGCTGGGGCTGTCGCTGGGGGGCGCGCCCGACCTCCCCGCGCTCCCCGCCGCGGCCGACGAGCCGTGGCACACGCTGGAGCTGGCGGGCGTGACCCACACCTACCACCGCGAGGGCGAGGGCGACTTCACCCTGGGCCCCATCTCCCTCGCCTTCCGCCCCGGCGAGGTGGTGTTCGTGGTGGGCGGCAACGGGAGCGGGAAGACCACGCTGGCCAAGCTCCTGATCGGCCTCTACGCCCCCGCGAGCGGCGAGGTGCGGGTGGACGGCGAGCCGGTGACCGACGCCAACCGCGACGCCTACCTGCGGCGCTTCTCGGCCGTCTTCTCCGACTTCTACCTCTTCGACCGCTTCCTGGGGATGGAGGGCGCCGGGCTCGACGCGAAGGCGGCGGAGTACCTCGACAAGCTGCAGCTCTCCCACAAGGTCACCGTGCGCGACGGGCGCCTCTCCAGCACCGACCTGTCGCAGGGGCAGCGCAAGCGGCTGGCGCTGCTCACCGCCTTCCTGGAAGACCGGCCGATCTACCTCTTCGACGAGTGGGCGGCCGACCAGGACCCCGTCTTCAAGAAGTTCTTCTACCTGCGCCTCCTCCCCGAGCTGAAGGCGCGCGGGAAGACCGTGATCGCCATCACGCACGACGACCACTACTACCACGTGGCCGACCGCGTGGTGAAGCTGGACTACGGCACGGTGGAGTACGACGGCCCCCCCGACGACCTGTACCCGCGCGTCGACGGCACGGACGCCGACCCGGACGCGGACCCGATCGCCTCGCGCGTGGACGCCTTCGCGCTCCGCGCCGAGGAGGCGTGATACCCGATCTCCAGGTACCGCCCCGGGGGTCGGGTTCGCCATGGTTTCTCACAGAGGCCACGGAGGACACGGAGAAAAACTCTGTGTCCTCTGTGTCCTCTGTGAGAGCCAGATCAGGCTGGAACCAGAACGATGCCCGGGAAAGCGGCATGAGATGAGCGGTGCGCCCACCCTCGTCCCCGCGCGCGACGCGGCGCCGATCCGATGAGCCTCGCGCAGTTTGCGCGAGGCTTTCGTCGTTGTTGCTGCGGTGCTGCGGTTTCGGCCGCCCGTGAGCGTTCCACCTCCCGCCGAAGTCCTGCACCCGCTCCCGCTACTTCTCAGCCCGACGCTTCGTCTTCGTCTTCCCGCCCGACCTGCTGGCCTTCCCCCCGCTCTTCGCGCTCGCCTTTCCGGAGGACGCCGATCCCGACTTCGCGGACGTGCGCTCGCCGGCCGTCTTGCGCGCGCGGGTCTGCCGGGCGGCGGGCTTGGCTGCCGCCTTGCGCGGTGCGGCGGGGCGCTGCTCCTCGCGCTCCTGCTTGCGATCCACGAGCTCCTGCTGGTCGGCGTCGAGGGCCTCGAGCGCCTCCGCGGCGGCCTCGGCGCCACCGCCGTAGAGGAACACGGGAACGCCGGCCTGCCGCAGCGCCTCCGCCACGTCGATGCGGTCCTCGAAGGCGCACACCAGCTCGTACTCGCGGCGGAGCTTGGCGATCTCGTCCGCCTTGAACGCGCCGGAGGGGCGGAAGTCGCGCGGGGGGCGCATCACCAGGCGGTCGTACTCGGTGAGGCCGTTCGCCTTGAGCCACCGCTCGGTGGTGCGGCGGGTGTGGTCCGGCCGGCCGGTGAGGAAGACGATGCGGTTCCCCGCCGCATGCATCGCCCGCAGCACCTCCATCGACGCGGCGATCGGCGGGTCTTCGCCGATGGCGTCGAAGTAGCTCTTCCAGTCGCGCTGCCGCCCCTTCTCCACCTCCACGAAGTGCGCGCGCGCCCGGTCGTCGCTCAGGGTGCCGTCCAGGTCCCAGATCACGGCTTTCAGCAGGTGCTTCGCCATCCACGCCCCTCGTCGGCAAGGTCCGGTCGATCGGGAACGGCACGCGGTGCTGGAAGATGCTTGCCAGCGCCGCGCCGATCCGTTTCCGCGGACAAGGCTGGCCGACGCTCGCGCCTCCCGAACCCCCACCCTGGCGCTGCGCGCCGGTCCCTCCCCCGAACTGCAGGGGAGGGACGGGGCTCGCTTCGCTCGCGGCTATTTCGGTGATGCGTCCGCACCTGCGCGCCAACCCGACGCCTCGATCCACGTCCACCGACGACTGCCGCAGGCCACCCGGACACCCACCACCACCCTCTCCCGCGAAGCGGGGGAGGGCGAGCGCTCTCAGGCGCGGGGAGGGGGCCCCGCGCGAGCGCCATCGGAGCGCCCCCGACGTCCGTCCGACTCCGCGCCCAGAAATCGCATACGGGTGTATCCATCCACGGAGCACCAACGGCGGAGCGGCCCGCGCGCCCGCGGGCCTTGCTATGAGCACTGCTCACCGCATCATTCCTCCGTTCCGCCTGAACCCCATGCACCAACCCGAGGACTGGATGAACGGAAACGGGCGCAGGGTCGCCATCGTGGAGGGGTGCCGGACGCCTTTCGCCAAGAGCGGCACCGACTTCAAGGACGTCACCTCCACCGAGCTGGGGAAGATGGCGGTGCGCGAGCTGATCGCCCGCGCCGAGCTGGACGTGAACGAGATCGACCACGTGATCTACGGCACCGTGGTGCAGTCGGTGAAGGAGCCCAACATCGCCCGCGAGGTCACGCTGGGCTCGGGGATCCCGGCCACGGTGCCGGCGTTCACCGTGGGCCGCGCCTGCGCGTCGGCCAACCAGGCGATCACCTCGGGCGCCGAGCAGATCGCGCTGGGGATGGCCGACGTGGTGATCGCCGGCGGCTCCGAGAGCCTCACCGACATCCCCATCCTGTTCAGCCCGGAGATGCGCAACGCGCTGGTGCGGGCGTCCAAGGCGCGCAGCATGGGCGAGCGGCTGAAGGCGTTCGCCACCATCCGCCCGCGCAACCTGGTCCCCGTCACCCCCGCCATCGCCGAGCCCACCACGGGGCTGACGATGGGCGAGAGCGCCGAGAAGATGGCGCAGGAGAACGGGATCAGCCGCGAGGACCAGGACCGCTGGGCGCTGCGCAGCCACCAGCTCGCCGCCGCCGCCACCGCCGACGGCCGCCTCACGCGCGAGATCGCCCCGGCCTACATCCCGCCGAAGTACGACAAGGTGGTGACCAGCGACAACGGCATCCGCGGCGACAGCACCTTCGAGAAGCTGTCCACGCTCAAGCCCGTGTTCGACCGCAAGTACGGCACGGTGACCGCCGGCAACGCCAGCCCGCTCACCGACGGCGGCAGCGCCGTGCTGCTGATGAGCGAGGAGAAGGCGAAGGCGCTGGGCTACACGCCGCTGGGCTACATCCGCAGCTACGCCTACGCCGCGCTGGCGCCCAGCGACCAGCTCCTGCAGGGGCCGGTGTTCGCGGCGCCCGTGGCGTTGCAGCGCGCGGGGATGACCATGAAGGACATCGACCTGATGGAGGTGCACGAGGCGTTCGCCGCGCAGGTGCTCTCCAACTTCCAGTGGTTCACCTCCGACAAGATCGCCAGGGAGCGGCTGGGGCTGGACAGGGCGATCGGGCTGCCGGACGTGGACCGCATCAACGTGATGGGCGGCTCGCTCGCCATCGGCCACCCGTTCGGCGCCACCGGCGGCCGCATCACCGTCACCCTGCTGAACGAGCTGAAGCGCCGCGGCGGCGGGATCGGCCTGATCTCCGTCTGCGCCGCGGGGGCGATGGGGTTCGTGATGGTGGTGGAGACGGAGTGATCGTCGGTCAGATGTCCCGCGGAGGGTTCGGCGGGGTGTCCTCGGTTGTCGCGAAAGGCGGCTGAAGCCGCAAGCTGGAACGATGGGAAGCCTCACAAACGGCGTGAGGCTTTTCGTCGTTTGGGAGGGTTCGGGGAGCGGGGAAAGGTGTCGTTGTCGGAATCGAGAAGGGACCCGGCCGGGGTGGCTGGGTCCCTTTTGTCGATGGTGGAGGTCGATCGGCTACCGGGCCGGCGCTCCCGTGGCGAAGGGGGGCCAGCGAAGCGTCTGCAGGCACGTCGGATCGAGGCCCGCGGCGCTCGCGCGCTCGATGAAGTCGCCCACCAGCTCCTTCATGCAGCCGGGAAACATCGGCCCGTGCGCGGTGCCGGGGAGCAGCGCGTGCCGCGCGCCCGGCCAGCCCCGTGCCAGCGCGTCGCCGTGCTCCGCGCCGGTCGCCGGATCGGCGTCGCCCGAGACGAGCAGCGCCGGGCCGCCCCATGCCAGCGGGCGCACGGCGTCCGCCGAGACGGGCGTGTGCGGCCAGGCCTCGCACGCGTCGGTCAGGTCGGCAATGCCGCCGAACGTGGCGCGGAGCGAGTCGCGCGTGGCCGCCGAGATGCGGGGAACGTCTTCCGTGCACACCACCGACAGGTACATCCCCACCGGGAGCGGGCCGTACAGGGCGGCGCGGATCTGCACCGCGATCGGCGCCAGCGCGCCCAGGCCGCGCGTAGCCGCGCGGTGGATCAGCAGCGGCACCTGCTGGCGCGTGGGGCCCAGCAGCAGCGCGTACAGCGTCGAGTAGAAGAGCCCGCGGTCCAGCACCACTTCCACGCTGTCGCCGCCCGCCCCGGGTGTGCGCACCCGTGTGGGTCCGCGCTCCACGACCGCCACGACCGAATCCAGATCCGCCGGGAGGCGCGGGAAGGCCGCGGCGCACGCGGCTTCGGCGGCGCAGTCGGCCAGCACCTGCCGCAGCGCGCGGTCGGCCGTGCGCGTGCCGTCCACGGGGATGTTGTAGCCCATCGGCGCTACGGCGCGGAGCGTCACCGTGCGCACGCGGCGGGGGTGCCGCTGCATGTACACCTGCGCCAGCACCGTCCCATACGACACGCCCACCAGGTTCACACTTTCGTGGCCGAGCACGGCGCGGACCTCGTCCAGGTCGTCGGCGGCGTTGAGGGTGGTGTACTGCCCCAGGTCGGCGCGCCGGGAGAGCTCGGCCGCGCAGGCGCGCACCGCGTCGACGCCGTCGTTCAGCAGCCCCATCCCGCCAGGGCACGTCAGCGCGTTGGAGCCGCCGGTGCCGCGCTGGTCCACCAGCACCACGTCGCGGTGGCGGCGCACCGCCGCGAGCTCCCGCGCGAGGCCGGCGGCCATCTCGGTCGCGGCCTGCCCGGGCCCGCCCGCCAGCACGTACACGGGATCGGCACGCGGCGCGGGGTCTTCGGCGGCGAGCACCACGATCTTCAGGTCGATCTTTCGCCCGCGAGCCGTCGCGCGGTTCTCCCACACGGGAAGCGAGCCGCAGCGCGCCGCCATCGCGCTCACGGTGCAGGGACGCAGGATCGGCGCGCCGGACGTTCGCTCCGCAGCGGGAGCCTGGGCGCTCAGCGGTGACGGATCGGCGCCGACGAACGTGAACGTGAGCGCCAGGAGGATGGCGGCTCGATGGTGATGAGTTCGGGACATGGGGAGAGCAGTAGATGTGAACGTTTGTTCGCGAACTTGCATTCACATTTACGGGCAGTCAAGAGCCCGGGTTTCAAACGGCTGGAAATCGAGAAGGGGACCCGGCCGGTTGGCCTGGTCCCCTTTCCCGTCCGCCGAACGAAGTGGTCAGTTCAACGGGTACGCCTGCAGGCCTGCCTTCGAGAGCAGCAGCGCCGTCTCGGGCCCACGGCTCAGGCGGTCGATCCAGCCGCCGGCCTTGAGCTGCGCGAGCAGGTTGGTGGCCGCGTCTTCGCCCAGCACCATCTCGCTCTTCGCCACGTGCAGGAAGCGCTCGCTGCCATCCTCGGCCGAACGGAAGCGCCACACGTGCCGGTTCCCCTCGTTGCGCTCCGCGGTGCGCACGCCCTGCCAGCTCTTGCGCGCCTGCTTGCGCAGCTCGGCGCCGATCACCCGGGCGACCTTGGCGACCTTCA
>DASQLJ010000044.1:0-6268 GCA_035630095.1 Longimicrobium sp. | reverse complement strand
GTCTGCAGGTCGTTCACGCTGGTGGCGTAGCTGCCCCACTGCGCGTAGTACGTCTGCTGCAGGGTGTACACCTGCTTGAGGATCCCGTCGGCTTCCTTCTCCTTCGCGCGGTCCGACGCCTTCGAGAAGCGCGGGATGGCGAGCGCCGCCAGAATGCCGATGATCACGACCACGATCATCAGCTCGATGAGGGTAAAGCCCTTGTTGTTCCGGATCTTGCGCATGGGAGTCCTCCGTGGGGGTGAAAGCGGCGAGCCGAGGGCCCGCCGCTTCCGGGGTGCGCGGGCCGGTGGGCATGCGCCCGCCGGCCCGGCCGAACGTGCTGGATCAGCAGTCCGAGATCACGCCGGTGGTGAAGTTGATCGAGCGGCCGCTGTGCGTGGCGCCGGTGGGCGACTTGGCCAGGCAGACGCCGTTGCCGATGCTGGTGGCGGCCCAGGTGTAGTTCTTGAGCGTGGTGGGCGCCTCGAAGCCGACCGTCTGCAGGTCGTTCACGCTGGTGGCGTAGCTGCCCCACTGCGCGTAGTAGGTCTGCTGCAGGGTGTACACCTGCTTGAGGATGCCGTCGGCCTCCTTCTCCTTGGCGCGGTCCGACGCCTTCGAGAAGCGGGGGATCGCGAGGGCGGCCAGGATGCCGATGATCACGACCACGATCATCAGTTCGATCAGGGTGAAGCCCTTGTTGTTCCGGATCTTGCGCATCTGTCTGTCTCTCTCCAGGGGGAGTTGGATTGGGGAGCCAGCACTGTCGTGCTGTCGGCCCCTCCAAAGGCAACGCCTGTACCATGTACGTGCAATGGGCAAAAAACCAGCAACCGCAAGGGAAATCCTCGCCTCTGCGCCCCTATTCGGCCCCGGGGCGCCGCGCGATCCTGCACGACTTCGTGCAGGCTGCAAGACCGGCGCGGGATGCCGGCGGCGAGGCGGGCGGAAGCTCCGACCCTTCGTCGCGCCCCCCGATCTCCCATCACGTCCGCATCGACGCATGATACCATTTTGCAGAGACTCGTCTTGGATTCAGACCCGGACAATGTCTCACGCAGAGCAGCAGAGGAAGCAGAGAACGACGAGGCTCCTCTGCTTCCTCTGCTGCTCCGCGTGAGATTCCTTCGTCGTTGGAACCAGAACGATGCCTTGGAAACGGGTATGAAACCACGGGCCGGGGAGCGCCGATCTTCCGGGCGCGTGGCGCGGACGCACGAAGGGCCGCCCTCGCGGACGGCCCTTCGTGGATTCCGATCGAGTCGCGACGTGCGTCAGCAGTCCTCGATGTTGCCGTCGAGGTCGACCCTGCGGTCGTTCCACGCGCCGGTGGAGGCGAGGCAGAGCGGGAGGGCGTAGCCGCCGGCCGCGGGGAGCGTGTAGTGCCGCATCTCGGTGGGCGGCTCGAAGCCCACGGTCGCAAGGTCCGTCCGCGAGGTGGCGTAGGCGCCCCACTGCGCGTAATACGTCTGCTGGAGGCTGTAGACCTGCTTCAGCAGGATGTCGGCCTCCTTCTCCTTCGACTTGTGCGACGCGACGCTGAAGCGGGGGATTGCCAGGGCGGCCAGGATGCCGATGATCACGACCACGATCATCAGCTCGATCAGCGTGAAGCCGCGGGTGTTGCGAAGGGTGCGCATGGTGGAGACGTCTCCGGGAAGGCGGGCGGCCGGTCGTTCGCCGGCGCGGGCCGGCTCAGAAGGGGCAGGAGAGCAACGCCTGTTCCACGCGTCCGGTAGATGATATAACTCGATTCCGGGACGGGATTTAGCCGCGATTCAGCGGCCGGCGCGCCGCGGTGCCGGGTTTTCCATCCTGCACGAATCCCTGCAACATGCATTCTGGCCGCGCCGCGGTCCGCCGACCCAGGCCGACCCGTGGGCGCTCCGATCTCCCCCCTCCGCCGCCGATGAACGCCGACCGGTTCCGCTGGACTCCGCGACATGCGCGCACGGCCGCCGTGGCGGCCCCCGCGCTGCTGGCGATCCTGGTGTTCATCAACGCGCTGGCGAACGGCTACGCGGTCGACGACAACCCGATCCTGCTCGAGAACCCGGTGGTGCACGGGCTGGGCGAGCTGCGCCAGGTGCTGCTGGGGCCGTGGTGGCCCGGCACGCACTCGCTCTACCGCCCGGTGACGCTGTTCTCCCTGGCGCTGCAGTGGGCGCTGCACGGCGACGCGCCGGTCGCTTTCCACGCGGGCAACCTGCTGCTGCACGGCGTGGCGACCGCGCTGGTGGCGGTGCTGCTGCTGCGGCTGGGCGCCGTGGCGTGGGGCGCGGGGGTGGGCGCGGCGATCTTCGCCGTGCACCCGGTGCACGTGGAGGCGGTCGCCAACGTGGTCGGCCGCGCCGAGATCCTGGCCGCCGTCTTCTACCTGGCCGCGTGCGTGGTGTACCTGGGCGCGCCGCGGCTCACCGCGGGCCGGACGGCGGCGATCGCGGCGCTGATGCTGCTGGCGCTGGGGAGCAAGGAGATGGCGGTGACGCTCCCCGCCGCGCTGCTGGTGCTCGACGCGCTGCGCTCGCGGGGCGAACGGACGCCGATCGCGACCCTGCTGCGCCGCAACCTTGGGATCGTGGCGGTGCTGCTGGCGACGCTGGCGGCGTACCTGCTGCTGCGCCGGGCGGTGCTCGGCGACGTGCTGGGCGAATCGGGGGCGGCGTTCCTCGCCCCGCTCGGCACCGGGCGGCGGCTGGCGCTGGCGGCGCGGCTGTGGCCCGAGTACCTGCGCCTGCTGCTGTGGCCGGCCGACCTGAGCGCCGAGTGGGGCCCGGCGACGCTGAACGTGCCCACCTGGAGCGACCCCGGCGTGTGGCGCTCGCTGGCGCTGATCGCCGCGCTGGCGGCCGTGGCGGCGTGGGCGTGGAAGCGCGCGCGGTGGGCGGGCGCGGCGCTGCTGTGGCTGGCGGTCACCGTCTTCCCCGTGTCGCAGCTGGCGTTTCCCGTGGGGGTGATGCTGGCCGAGCGCACGCTGTACCTGCCGTCGGTGGCGGTGGCGTTCCTGGCGCCGCCGATCGTGGCCGCGGCGATGCGCGAGGCGGGCGACCTGCGCCGCATCACGCTCGGCGCGGCGGCGGTGCTGCTGGCGCTGGCCGCGGCGCGCACGTGGATGCGCACGCCGGTCTGGCGTTCGTCGTCGGCCGTGTTCGACTCGCTGGTGGAGGAGCACGCCGAGGTGTGGCGCGTGGACTGGCGCGCGGCCGAGATGCTGACCGAGGCCGGCCGCGGCGACGACGCGCTCCCCTACTTCCACGCGGCGCTGGAGAAGACGGAGTTCGCGCACCCGAGGCTGCTGGAGCGGTACACGCGCTGGATGCTGCTGGCGGGCGAGCCGCGCCGCGCGGAGGACGCGCTGCGCCGCGGGCTCAGCGCGTACCCCCGCGCGCCGGTGCTGCACCTGTACCTGGGGCGGGCGCGCTTCGACCAGGGCGCCTGGCGGGGCGCGCTGGGCGAGGCTCGGGCCGTCCACGCGGACCCGGGCGGGGACGGAGGCTTCGCGGCGGACGCCAGCCACCTGCAGGCGCTCGCGTACGACGCGCTGGGCGCGCGCGACTCGGCCGCGGCGATGAACGACGCGGCGCTGCGCGACCCGGCGTGGCGCCGCGGGGCGGCGGGATGGCTCCACCGCGCGCGGCTGCGGGCGCTGGCGGGCGACACGGCCGGCGCCCGCGCGGCGGTGGACGAGGCGCGGGCGCGGGTGGCGCCGGCGTACCGCGCGGCGCTCCGCGTCGACCCGGTTCCGCCGGTGACGCACCCGGCGCTGCGGGGGTGGGTGGCGTGGCGGCCGGACGGGCGCCCCGCCGGCCTGCGCGGCATCGGCCCGCGGGTGCGCGCCGAGGGCGAGGCGGTTGCGGCGGGCGCGGCGGCTCCCTAACATCACCGCCTTCTTACGTGGAAACGCGGTCACTTCTTACAGATACGGGACCTGGCGTGAGCGACGCGAACGGCGGCATGCAGGACGTGACCATCATCGGCGGCGGGCCCACGGGGCTGTTCGCCGCCTTCTACGCGGGGCTGCGCGGGGTGAGCTGCCGCATCGTGGACGCGCTGCCGCAGCTCGGCGGCCAGCTGATGGCGCTCTACCCCGAGAAGTACATCTTCGACGTGGGCGGGCTGCCGCGCATCCTGGCCAAGGACCTCGCGAAGAACATGATCGAGCAGGGCACGCAGTTCGGCCCCGAGGTGGTGCTGGGCGCCGAGGTGCAGCGCATGGTGCGCGAGGACGGGCACCTGCGCCTGGTGACGCCCAAGGGCGACTACCTCACCCGCACGGTGGTGATCACCGCCGGCAAGGGCGCGCTGAACCCGCGCGTGCTGGAGTGCCCGGGGTGGGAGGACCACTACGGCCAGGACGGCAGCGGCGTGCTCACGCACGTGCACCAGCCCGAGGAGTTCCGCGGCAAGCGGGTGCTGCTGGTGGGCGGTGGCGACAGCGCGGTGGACTGGGTGCTGGGGCTGAAGGGCGTGGCCGCCGAGGTCACGCTGATCCACCGGCGCCCCGAGTTCCGCGCGCACCGCGCCAGCGTGGACCAGATGTGGGCCGCCGTCGAGTCCGGCGAGGTGGCGGTGAAGACGCCGTACGAGGTGCGCGAGCTGCACGGCTCGGGCGGGTGCGTCGCCCGCGCCACCATCTTCAACAACGAGACGAACGAGGACGAGCACCTGGAGGTGGAGGCCGTGGTGGCGCTCCTCGGCTTCAAGCCCGACCTGGGGCCGATCGGCCAGTGGGGGCTGGCGCTGGAGAAGAACACCATCAAGGTGAGCCAGCTCATGGAGACCAACCTCGAGGGCGTCTACGCCGCGGGCGACGTCGTCCACTATCCCGGCAAGCTCGAGCTGATCGCCACCGGCTACGGCGAGGCCGCCATCGCCGTCAACAACGCCGTGCACTACCTGAACCCGAAGGCCCGCGTCAATCCTGGGCATTCGACCAACTTGAAGATCTTCAAGCAGGACGATTGATCGAGATGCCGGCGCGTCGTTCGACGGCGCGCCGGCATCGCTCCTGCCGCAATCCGCACTGCGCGCTCCGCTGCTTCTACGACCGTTTCACACGGAGTCAGCGGAGTCAACGGAGTCGAAAGAAGAAGCGTCGACGAAGGCGGGCCGCGCTCTTCCTCCCCTCTCCCGAACCGCTCCTGATGGATCTCTCCGGCAAGACGGCCCTGGTGACAGGCGGCGCCGTTCGCGTGGGCCGCGCGATCTCGCTCGCCTTGGCGGGCGAGGGAATGCGGCTCGTCGTGCACTACAACTCGTCTTCGGGGGATGCGGATGCGCTCGTCGATGAGATCCGCGCGGGGGGCGGCCAGGCGGTGGCGATCGGGGCGGACCTGTCGCGCGGGAGCGAAGTGGAGCGGCTGGCGAGCGAGTCGATTGGCGCGTTCGGTGGGATCGACGTGCTGGTGAACAACGCCTCCGTCTTCCCGCCCGAGCGGCTGGAGGAGACCGACGAGGCGCTGTGGGACCACACGCTCGCCGTCAACCTGAAAGCGCCGTTCCTCCTGATCCGCCACCTCGCGCCGGTGCTGCGGGAGCGGCACGGACAGGTGGTGAACCTGTGCGACCTGGCCGGGCTGCAGACGTGGGGCGCCTACGCGGCGCACGGCATCGCCAAGGCCGGGCTGGCGCACCTCACGCGCGTGGCCGCCCGCTCGCTGGCGTCCGACGTCCGCGTGAACGGCATCGCTCCCGGCGCCGTGCTCCCGCCCGAGAGCATGGGCCAGGACGAGCTCGACGCCCTCGCCCGCGGCACCCCACTGCAGCGCATCGGCTCGCCCGACGACGTCACCCGCGCCCTCCTCTACCTCCTCCACGCCGACTTCGTGACCGGCGAGGTTCTGGTGGTGGACGGCGGCCGGATGCTGCGGGGGTGAAGCCCGTCATCTGTCCCTGAGGTTTTCACGGCCGTAAACCCGTCGCAGCCGCCTTGGACTGACGAAGAATCGGCCTCTCGCACCTGCGGCGAGGGGCCGATCTCGTTTCAGTCGAGAGCCGATGCTCGCGCGGCGCGCTAGGCCGTCTCCATCCCGTAGCGCAGGAGCTTGCGGTAGAGGGTGCTCGGGTCGATGCCGAGCACCTCGGCGGCGCGGGTCTTGTTGCCGCTCTCGCTCTGCAGCACCCAGAGGATGTACGCCTTCTCGATGGCCTCGAGCGTCGGGTTGGCCGGCGTGCGCTCGGTGACGAGCGGCTCGACGCGGCGCTCGGTGACGCGCTGCGGAAGCGCGTCGACGTCGATGTCCTCGCTCGTCGTGAGGATCACCGCACGCTCGAGCGCATTCTCCAG
>DASQLJ010000043.1:0-2600 GCA_035630095.1 Longimicrobium sp. | reverse complement strand
GCTGGGCGCGTACTGCGGAGCAAGAGCGCGGCCATGCGGACGATCCACCCCGGCAAGCCGCGCCGGACGATGGCCTTGTTGTTGCGCGCCCGAGCAACCTCAAGGTTCGGAGCACCCGGCGGACGGCCGCGGGGAGCGTTCGTTCTTCCACCGGTCGATCAACGTGCCTGCAGGATCCGCCATCGGAACGGGTAGCCCGGAGCACGCGTCCCCCGACGCGGTCGCCGGAGGTGCGAGTTCCCGGGATACGACGGCCGAGGGCAAGCTCGCGTTCCTCGCGGAAACCAGCCGGTGCCTCGCCGCTTCGCTCGACTACGAAGCGACGCTGCGCACCGTCGCCGGCCTCGCGCTCCCTTTCCTGGGATCGTGGTGCATCGTGGACCTGGTGGAAGCCGATGGATCGATGCGGCGGCTTGCCATCGTGCACCCCGACCCGCAGAAGCAGGAGCTCGCGGCCGGGTTGACGAAGAGCTGGCCGCCGGGCCGCGACGACCCGCTCGGTGCTCCCCGGGCCGTGCGCAGCCGCCAGATCGAGGTGATTCCCTTCGTCGACGACGAGATGCTCGTCTCGGTAGCCCGCGACCAGGAGAACCTGCGCACGCTGCGCGCGCTCGGCATCGGCTCGGTCGTCGTGGTGCCGCTCATCGCGCGCGGCACCGTGCTGGGGGCCCTGTCGCTGGTGAGCGCCGACAGCGGGCACCAGTACGCGCCGACGGACATCGAGCTCGCCGAGGACCTGGGCGCGCGCTGCGCGATGGCCATCGACAACGCGAGGCTTCACCGCGACGCGCGGAGCGCCGGCGCCCTTGCCGCGCAGATGAACCAGCGGCTCGTGATCGCGAGCATCCGCGAGCAGGAGCTGGCCGAACGAGCGGAGGAGCTGGCCGACGAAGCGCGGAGCCTCGCCGAGGTGGCGCGGGAGGCGAGCCTGGCGAAATCGCAGTTCCTCTCCTCCATGAGCCACGAGATCCGCACCCCGCTCAACGCGATCATCGGGTTCACGGCGCTCTTCGACCTGGAGATCGCCGGACCGCTGACGGCCGAGCAGAGCCACTACCTCGCTCGCATCCGGGCGAGCAGCGCGCATCTCCTGAAGCTGATCGAGGACGTCCTGGACCTCGCGAAGGTCGAGGCCGGCCGGATGGACGTGAGGCAGGAGAACGCCCTCGCGGAGAGCGCCATGTCGGCGGCGGTCGGCCTGGTCGAGCCGCAGGCAAGCGCCGCGGGAATCACCCTCGACTACCAGGAAGGGTTCACCGACACCTACGTCGGCGACGAAGACCGCGTCCGCCAGATTCTCGTGAATCTCCTGGCGAACGCCGTCAAGTTCACGGAGCGGGGCGGGCGGGTCACCCTGACCTGCGGCACCACTCGCGACCCGGATCCGGAAGCCCAGCTCCCGGCGGAGGGCGCGTGGGTGTGCATCCGCGTGGCCGACACCGGGATCGGGATCGCCCCGGAGATGCGGGGATCGGTGTTCGAGGCGTTCGTGCAGACCGAGGTGGGACTCACTCGCAGGCGGGACGGTACCGGGCTGGGGCTCACCATCAGCCGGGAGCTGGCGCGGCGCATGGGCGGGGAGCTGACGCTGCGAAGCCTGGAGGGCGAGGGATCGTGCTTCACCCTGTGGCTTCGTTCGGCTCCCCGGGACGAGCAGGCGCCCGGGCCCCGCGGCTGATGGAGCCCCGCGCATTCTAGGGGGAACGCGGCCGAAGCGCACGGACGCGTGAGGGATGCGCGCCCGGAGGGCCGGGAACGCGGCGGCCCGCCGGCGCCGTCCCGTTCGTCGAGACGGGGCCCGGGCGGGCCGCCGCGGGCCCGGCGCGGTCGGCAACGGCGGTATCGTTGCCTACCGCGCGCGCAGCCCGGCCCCGCGCAGCGGGGACACGCCCTGCCCTGCCGTTGCGGCAAGCCCTTATCCAGAAGCCGACCGAGACTCCGCAAACCGGCGTACCTGTTCCGTAACAGGGTTGCGTCGAACGCGCGTTCGGAAGTATCTTTTCTCGTTGCGGCTGTCTGCCGCGGGCGCGTTTGCGCACACCGTGCGGTGGCAGTGAGGTATGTCTGCCACCGCTTTGTTTTGATGCCGCCGCGGGCTTTGCCCCGCGCCGCGATAAATTCCTGAAAATGAACACGATCCTGATCGCCGTGGTGGCCGCCCTCGTGGCGCTCGCCATCGGCTTCGCCGCGGGCCGCGCGGTGGTGGAAGGGCGCCTGAAGCGGGCGCGCGCCACCGCCGAGGACGAGGCCGCGCGCATCCGCGCGGGCGCCGAGGAAGAGGCCGCCCGCCTGCACAAGGCCGAGATCCTGAAGGGGCGCGAGGAGGCGATCCGCGCGCGCGAGGAGTGGGAGCGCGAGGAGAGCCGCCGCCGCGAGGACGTGGAGCGCGTGGAGCGGCGGCTGCAGGAGCGCACCGAATCGCTCGACCGCAAGTTCCACCAGCTCGACGAGCGCGTGCAGCAGACCGAGCAGCGCGCCCAGGAGCTGCAGCGGCGCGAGCAGGGCACCGTGCGCCGCGAGGAGGAGCTGGCCGCCCGCATCGCCGAGGTGCAGCACCGGCTGGAGACGCTGGCCGGGCTGAACGCCGACGAGGCGCGCCG
>DASQLJ010000042.1:0-11656 GCA_035630095.1 Longimicrobium sp. | reverse complement strand
CCCGCCAGAGATCGACGATGGGACGCACGCGTTCGAGGTGTGGGAAAGATCGTGCGAGCGGTCGAAGGAGGACTACCAGGAGCTGCTCGCGGCGATGATCGAGCAGGTGGGCGAGAGCGGAACGGCTACGATGCGGAAGAAGCGCGCGCGGCAGGCCGCCCGCGCGGTGCTCCCCAACTGCGCCGAGACCAAGATCCTCGTCACCGGGAACGCACGGGCGTGGCGGCACTTCTGCGAGATGCGCGGCTCCGCGACGGCGGACGTGGAGATCCGCCGCCTGGCCGTGGCAACACTGTCATCCCTCCGCGAAGAGGCGCCGCACATCTTCGGCGACATGCAGATCGTGCCGAACGTGGACGAATCGCAGGTGGTGGAGACGGCGCACAGCAAGGTGTAACCCGCGCATGCGTCCGGCTATCCGCGATGCTCCGTGAGCAACTGCGCGAGGTAGGTCGGCAGGAACCACTCCCGTACCAGCTCCTCGTACATGCGCGAGAGATTCGAAAGACGATGCCAGATGAACTGGATACGCACGGACAAGGTCCGCTGCAATCCCACCGGGTCCAGACTCTCCACGTAGCCCGGGCTCAACGCCTCGAGCCCGGAGCCGGGTGACGTCAGATACTCGCGCAAGGCCTCGTCGTCGAACGCGCCCGTGGCGAGGAACTCGTTGAGCCGCGAAATCTCCCGATACGACCATTCGATCGGTTTCCATTCCGGCATTCTCGTCCAGAAATCGTAGCGGAGGTCCACCGCCAGGAAATGGCGCACCAGGGCGAGCAGGTCCCTGGTGCCTTCGTGCGTCAGCGGTGCATTGGGTGCCGGCATCTCACGCTGTAATGCAAACTCCAGCTCGTGCTGCTGGTATGCAAACTTCTCGAACGCCGCATAGAGCTTGGGCCGCTTCGCGTACGTTGCTACCGAGAGGGCGGATTGCGGGTCCTCGGCCGAGATCACGTTCGACAACGGCAGATGAACCGTCCTGGTGGTCCGAGTACCATATTCGGGTTCGCCGGGGAGGATGACTTTCTCGATCAGGTCGTTCAGGCACACGAAGTAGATTCTCTCCGTTTTCGAGCCCCACCAGGAAAAGCAGCACCGGCACCGCGGCGCTCATCGACTGGATGGTCAGCAATTCGCTCGTTTCGATCGCGTATCGTGCCGTTTGTATATCGAGGTGCTCCGACCGATCCTCCCGCAACGGTCCCTTTTCGACATTGTGCCGCGGAAAGACCCGCAGCGTTCCGGTTCGAGCAACGTCCGTCGACTTGACCTGTATGAAGATCGTTTCTCCCATCGCCTCCCAATCCGCGCCCTCCGCATGGGTGGATTCAAAGATCTCGACGCTCAGGCCGATTCCGTAGTCGGGCCGGTACTCGCGGACGACCCACTCCTGCGGGAGCGCGCGCCGGACGATTTGAACCGACCGCTCCTCCATGATGTGCTGCCGTACCCGCGTCTTTCGCCGAGCCATTCGCCGCATCTATCCAGAGTGATCCAGAGTTTGAGCGCCGCCGTACGGCGTGCCGAGTCGTATCGCCGTGGGATCGCGCTCTCATAATCAGCTCACTACGCAGTCCTTCCCGCGGCGCTTGGCCTCGTACAGCTTCCCGTCGGCGTCGGCGAGGAGCGTCTCGGGGGTGGGCTGGGCGCCCGCCTGGGCCACGCCGGCGCTGAGGGTGACGGCGAGGCCCGGCTGCAGCGCGGACCAGTCGAACGCGCGCACCAGGGCGCAGATCTTCTCGCCGGCCGCGCGGGCCTGCTCGAGCGTGGTGGCGGGGAAGAGCACCACGAACTCCTCGCCGCCGAAGCGCGCCACCACGTCGCTCTGGCGCAGGTGCTGGGCGAGGATGCCGGCGACGGTCCGCAGCACCCCGTCGCCCACGGCGTGCGAGAAGGTGTCGTTGACGCGCTTGAAGTCGTCGAGGTCGCACATCATCACGCTGAGCGGCTGGATGCCGCGCGCGGCCAGCGGCATCGCCTCGGCCAGGCGCTGGTCCAGGTAGCGGCGGTTGAAGGCGCCGGTCAGCGGGTCGCGGATGCTCAGCGCGTGCAGCTCGCGGTTGCGCTCCTCCAGCTCGGCCTGCGCGCGGGCGAGCGCGGCCTCGGCCTCCTTCCGCTCGGCGATCTCGCGCTCCAGCTCGATGCTGCGCAGGCGGTGGATCTCGCGGTCCTGCACGGCGCGCTCGGTGTCGAACTGCACCATCATCGCGGCCATGCGGGTGTTGGCCTGCTCCTCCAGGTGCCGCACGCGCAACTCGTGGAAGCGCTGGTGCTCGCGCAGCGCTTCCTCCCACCGCCCGGAGGCGGCGTAGGCGCGCGAGAAGCGCCAGTGCAGGTGCGCCTGGTGCGCGGGCGGGCGGTTGGTGCGGTCGAACAGCGCGCGCGCTTCGTGGTAGCTGGCCAGCGCGGCGTCGGGGCGGCCCTGCTGCAGGTGCACGTCGCCCATCACCCACACCGCGTCGCCGTGGAACCCCACGTACGCTGGGTCGGCGGAGAGCGCCGCGAGCGCCTGCCGCGCCGCCGCCTCCGCATCGTCCACGGCGCCGCGGTGCAGCAGCAGCTTGGTCATCCCCAGCCACCCCAGCCCCGCGCCCGCCTCGTCGCCCAGGCGCTGGTACGCCTCCAGCGCGCCCCCGTAGTACCGCTCCACCGTGTCCCAGTCTTCCATCTCCTCGGCCGCGATGCCCATGCGGTACAGCGTGCGCGCGGTGGCGGCGGGAAAGCGGTCGCCGAAGCTCTCCAGCGCCACGCCGTAGTAGCGCAGCGCCTGCTGGAACTGGTCCATGTTGCTGTAGACCACGGCGATCCGCCCGAACAGCTCGCCGCGCTCCCACCGCTGCGTGTCGTCCAGCTCCGCGGCGGACGCGGGGACCAGGGCCTCGTGCACCTCCAGCGCTTGGAGCAGCGTGGTGAGCGCCGCCACGTAGTCACCCCGGTAGGTGAGCGCCGTGCCCAGCGACCGCAGCGCACGCGTCTCCTCGGCGCGGCTTGGGACGGCGCGCGCGAGCTCCACCGCCGCGAGCGCGAACTTCTCCGCGCCATCCAGCTCGTAGAGCGTGACGTCGACGCCGGCGAGCTCGTTCAGCACCTCGCAGTGCAGCGCGTCGTCACCCACCGCCCCGCACCGCGCCCGCACGTCCAGCAGGATCTCACGCGCCCGCGCCAGCTCGGCCGGGATCACGCCCAGGCAGGCGCCGAGGGTGGCGAGCACCCGGCGGCGGAGCGCGTCGCCGGGCTGATGCGTCGTGCTGGACTTCGTGGAGTCCCCCGTCTCCCTCGTTTCGACTGAATCCGTCGCTCCCGACGCATCGGCGGATCGTGCGTCGTCCGCCGACGCTGCGGCGTCCACCGCGGCCACGGCGCGCTCGGCCAGGGCTGCCGCGGCCTCGGGCTCGCGATGGCGTATGGCCAGCGCACGCGCGCAGAGCGCGGCGAGATTCTCCTGGTGCGTGGGAGCGGGGGCGAGAACGGGAACCATCCGGGAAATCCTTCGGTGAACACGCGCGGAGGAGGGAGATGCGCCGCGCGGCGGAGGCTTGTAGAGATAGTCTGTCGGGGCCTGGAATGGAAGCTCGCCGCGTGTCGGCTCTGCCGGTTGCGCTGCGCTCGTCACGCTTGACGGTAAGCGAGATCCTGCATCCCTTTCGCCGGGTGGCCGGCATGTCCCCCTCCTCCCCCACACCCGATTTCGATGGGTCTGTTCGACTGGCTGCGCAAGCCCGCGCACGCGAAGCACGACGCGCCCGCGGAAAACCCGGGGCTCCCGTCTCCCGATCTTCCCACCCCGCTGTCGGACCTGATGGCACGGGTGCTGGAGGACGGGTCGGACGAGGCGTGGCAAGCGTTCCGTGACGCCTTCATGCGCTCTCCCGGGTGGGTGTCGTCGCCAGCGGCCTTCCCGCGCCGGGTGACGATGACCCGGCCGGCTCGATCGCCCGAACAGCGCCGGAGGGCGGAGCGTACGTCGCCGCGGGGCGGGCGGGACTCGGCCGGGCGGCCACCCCCGACGGCCGGATCATGATCCTGGCGTGCGCCGACCGCGACGCGTTCGTGCGGCGTTTCCACACCCGCTTCAACCGCGAGGTCTTGGGATGGGAGCTGGCCCAGGTCGCGCTCGTCACCCCGGACTGCGCGGGAATCCTGCTGAACAGCGCCGCAAGCTTTCATTCGCTCGCCCTCGACCGCGCGCGCCTCGCCAGGCTGGTCGTGCATCAGCGATAAGGCGGTCCCAGTGATTGAGGGACGGCGCCTGCCGGATGGTGAGCGGCGTTTGCCTCCGCGTGATCTGGATCCGCGGGAAACTCTCGCGCGGGGCAGCAGGATCGGCAGCGGACATGCGGATCTCTCTGCTGACTCTGCTGCTCTGCGTGCGTCCATGGCGGTGCCTGGCAAAGTGAGCCACGCTCGGCGCCGACGAAGGTAAATTCGTACGTCCACGGGTTGACAGCGGCCGGTCCGCGGGGGTAGCTTACCCGCCCCGAACGAGCGTTCGAACGAGCACCTCCGGGTGACGTCGGGACGACCGGCACGCGCTTCGCAGGCGGCGCCGGATCGAGCGGGGGGATCGCCGCGGCAGCCCGGGTGGGCGAGCCGCGGCGCGCCGCGCTCGCGAAACGCATCATCGAAACCAGCACGGAGACCAGCGGATGGCCCGCTACACCGATGAAGAGCTGAAGGAAAAGGTCCACGCCGGCTTCATCGTCGAGTATCCCGACGAGATGACGGAGGGCTACAAGAGCGCGCTGATCGTGCAGCTCCTGGTGCAGGCCGACACCGAGCTGATCTCGGCGCCGGCCTACTTCGGCGCCGCGAAGGACGCGCCGAGCACCAACACCATGGTGAGCGCCACGGCCATCATCCAGGACGAGCTGGCGCACGCCAACATCGCCTACCGGCTGCTGGAAGACCTGGGGCTCGACAAGGAGCAGCTCGTGTACGGCCGCCAGGCGCACGAGTTCAAGCACCCGTACGGCTTCGACCACCCGCTGGAGAACTGGGCCGAGCTGGTTGTGGCCAACGGGCTGTACGACCGCGCCGGCATCACCCTGCTGGGCGACGTGTTCAAGAACACCAGCTACGGCCCGCTCAAGCGCGCGCTGGTGAAGGTGGACCAGGAGGAGACCTTCCACCTGCGCCACGGCGAGATGTGGATGAAGCGCCTGGCCAAGGGCGGCGGCGAGGCGAAGGGGATGATCCAGCGCGCGGTGGACTGGATGTTCCCGATGGCCGTGGAGTGGTTCGGCCTCCCCGACGACATGAAGCGCCATTCCGGCCAGCTCGACTACAAGCTGAAGGGGATGACCAACGACGAGCTGCGCCAGACGTGGATGAAGAGCACCGTCCCCCTCTGCGAGAGCATCGGCGTGAAGGTGCCCGCGCACTGGAGCGAGGACGAGCAGAAGTTCGTGCTGGAGTACCCGTTCCCCTGCGAGTACGACGAGGACGAGAAGCGCTGGCTGTTCGACGAGGGCGAGATCGGCTGGCCCAAGGTGTTCGAGCGGTGGAAGGGCCGCGGCCCCGCCAACAAGAAGTTCGTGGAGATGATCCAGGAAGGCCGCGCCTTTCGGCACTCGCTGGAGCTGGCGAACTGATGGCGGCGTGCACGTCCGCCTCCGCGCGGTTCGGCGGCGACGGCGGGACGGCGTTGCTGGACGCGCCCTCCGCCTACCCCGTCCCGTTCGACGAGCGCGCCGGGCCGCTGTGGGCCGCGCTGCGCGAGGTGATGGACCCCGAGATCCCGATCTCGCTGGTGGACCTGGGGCTGATCTACGACATCCGGCAGGACGGCGGCTCGGTGGAGGTGGACCTGACCTTTACCGCCACCGCCTGCCCCTGCATGGCGTTCATCCACTTCGACATTCAGGACCGCCTGCAGCGCGAGCCGGGCGTGGACGAGGTGACGGTGAACGAGGTGTGGGCCCCCGCGTGGACCAAGGCGCGCATCACCCCCGAGGGCCGCGAGACGCTGCGGACCTTTGGCGTGTCGATGTAAGAAACCTTTAGAAACTGTCCGCCATCCGAAAGTTCGATGAAAGAGCCCGTGTATGAAGTGTTCGCGCGCAAGAGCCGCGAGGAGCCGCTGCGCCACATCGGCTTCATCAACGCCAGCGACGGCGACCTGGCGCGCGTGTACGCCTGGAAGACCTACGACGAGCAGAACTGGGCGGAGATGTGCGTGGTGCCGCGCGCGGCCATCATCCCCCTCGACCCCACGGAAAGCCAGTTCGTGACCGCGCTCCCCGACGAGCACGAGGACGAGATCGTGCACAGCCAGGGCACCGGCAGCTACGGCGGCGCCGACGTGGCCGTGAAGGAGGCCCGGTGACCGACACCCTCGCCGCGCCGGCCTTCGAGAAGGCCGAGCAGCTCCCCGACGACGTGCGCGCCCCGTTGCGCGACCTGATCCTGGCGCTGGCCGACAGCAAGCGCGTGCTGGGGCTGCGCTACAGCGACCGCATGCTGGGCTCGCCCACGCTGGAGGCCGGGATCGCCGCCAGCAGCATGGCCCAGGACGAGTGGGGCCACGCGCGCCTGACCTATGCCCTGCTCTCCGACCTGGGCGACGAGCCCAGGGCGCTGGAGCACGAGCGCCCGGCGGCCGAGTTCCGCAGCATCGCCGCGCTCGACGCGGGGCTGGAGAGCTGGCCCGCCATGATCGCCGCCGCCCTGCTGGTGGACGGCGCGCTCGCGACGCAGTACGCCGCGCTGCTGAACAGCCGCTACACGCCGGTGCACAACCGCGTGCAGAAGCTGCTGGACGAGGAGAAGTTCCACTTCCAGTACGCCGCCGGCTGGGCGCGCCGCATCGCGCAGGTGCCGGAGCTGCGCGGCGAGCTGGCCCGGGCGCTGGAGCGGTTCCTGGCCCCCGCGCTCGCCTGGCTGGGGCGCGACGACGCGCCGGCCACGCAGCGGCTGGTGGAAGAGGGGATCGTGGCGGCCGCGCCCTCGGCGCTGCGGGCGCGCTTCCTGGCGCGCGTGGGGCCGGTGCTGGAGGATGCAGGCGCGGCCGGCTCGCTCGGCGTGAGCCGCGATGGGGACGCGTGGGCGTACGCCGGGTCGATCGACTGGGCGGGGTGGAACGATGCCACCCGCCGCGCCGGCGGCGGGCTGGACGAGGAGACGGCGGCCCGCGCGCGCGGCGACAAGAACCGCGCGCTGCTGATGGACTGATGCGGGAGCCCACGCCCCCGCAGGCCGCCGAGCCCGGCTCGCCGCCCGCGAACGCGCCGTGCCCGTTCTGCCGGAAGACGGACACGAAGCTGCTGAACCCGTTCGGGGGCCAGCTCACCGTGGCGCAGTACTGGTGTAACCTCTGCCGCACCGGCTTCGACTACATCAAGTGGGAGGACCACGGAGACGATCCCGGGTTCTGAACCGATAGACGGTCCGGCGAACGCAGCCCGGCGGGATTTCCCCGCCGGGCTGTTTTCGTGTTGTCCACTGGCTACTCGGCCCCGGTGATGTAGATCGTCACGAAACGGCAGGGATGGACGGGTCTCTGTTTCAGACTATCCCTGGAAATGTAGCAGTATAATCGAATGGACCGCATAACCGACCAGAAGCTATCGGATTACATCCCAATTGTTTATTACGGCATATCAGCATCCGCTGGGTTTGAAATACGAGATGTATGTAGCAGAGACTTGCGCAAAGTAAACAAAGTAAATAAGTTGTTTCCGGGACGTTGCGGCGAGTAAGGTGCGGTACGTGTTCGACCGCGCTCCGAACTCTGCAGGCGGGCGACGCACGCCCGGTCGCCTGGAAGCGTCCGCCAGACTTCACCCCCCTCTGACTCCGGCCCCGGACGCGCATCTCTGCGCGTTCCCGGCGCGGAGCGCACGGAAACGCCCTGGAGACACACGCGATGAACAACCGGACCTACGCGACCCTGCTCACCGTTGCCGAAGAAGCCTCCGCCGGGCGCAACGACAACGCCCGCGCGCTGCTGGCCCGGCTGGTCGACGACCAGCTCCACCCCGCCTCGACGGGCGCCAACCTGCACCACGTGCTGTTCGCCTCGGCGCTGTCGCGGCGGCTGAACTCGGAGAAGACGGCGGAGCTGAACCTGTACCTGCGGCAGTTCCGCGACACGCAGATCTCGCTCTTCAACCTGCTCATGCGGCACCTGCCCACCGTGGCGCTCACCGCGCCGCTGGCCAACGAGCTGCTCGCCCGCTTCCTGGGCGAGCACGAGGAGGTGACGCTGCTGGACATCGGCATCGGCTCGGGGCACCAGGAGGTGGCGACGCTGCGGCTGCTGGCCCGGCAGGGGCGCCTGCCGCGGCGGCTGAACGTGATCGCCGTCGAGCCCGACGCGGGGAGCCTGATCGAGTCGCAGTTCGCGCTCTTCGAGGCCACGGCCGAGGTGGGGGTGGAGCTGGAGTTCGTCCCGATCCACAAGGTGGTGGAGGACCTGACCGAGGCGGAGTGGGCCGAGATCGGCGCGTTCGGCTGCCCGCTGGTGGTGAACGCCTCGTTCGCGGCGCACCACATCCGCTGCACCGAGGGCGAGCCGCTGCGCGACCAGGTGTTCACCCGCCTGCGCGCGCTCGACCCCGACGCGGTGGTGCTGTCGGAGCCCAGCTCCAACCACCACGCGGCCTCGCTGGTGGAGCGCTTCGAGAACGCGTTCAGGCACTTCGGCCTCACCTTCGACCTGATCGACGAGCTGGAGGTGACGCCTGCCGAGGCGTCGGCGATGAAGATGTTCTTCGCGCGCGAGATCGACGACATCGTGGCGAACGACGAGGAGAGCCGCTGCGAGCGCCACGAGCCCGTGGAGGTGTGGGTCGACCGCCTGCGCCGCGCCGGCTTCACCCCCTACGCCGACTTCGGCTTCGCCCGCGCGCTGCGGCACGACCGGGTGCGCGTGGTGCCGCGCGACGGCTACGTGGCGCTGGAGTATGCCGACGAGCCGCTGGTGGCCGTGATCTGCGCCACGCCGGGCGTGGTGGCGAAGGTGCGCGCGCCGGAGCCGCGGGTGCTGGAAGCCGTCGGCTGACGCGCGGTCCCACGATCAGCGCGCGAAGGAACGGCGAAGGCGCCGCGGCCATCGAGGGCCGCGGCGCCTTTCGCCGTCCATCTCTCCACCTCCCGACCGCTTCCCCCGTCCGTCCGGAGACTAAACGGCACGAAGTAAACTAAATGGCGCCCTTACAAGGTGTTACACTTGACCGTAGCAGATGCGGACACAATATTGTCCAATCCTTCATAGCCGTGTCGCGCGCGGCTACGGTTGCGACAATCTCTGCCCGGTGCCAGACTGACCTTGATCGACGAATCGCACGTCCCCGAGAACGCCACGGTGAGCGGCGGAAACATCCTCTCCATGCTGGCCGCCATGGGCCCCTTCCGCAAGCGAGGCGAGGCGATCCTCGCCGACCACGGGATCCCGGTGGTGGACCTGGCGGCCTGGTACCCGCTGCGCGCGTACGTTGCCTCGCTGCGCACGATCGGGGTGAAGATGGGGCCCAACACGCTGCTGCAGATCGGCAAGCAGATCCCCAACCACATCCCGCTGCCGCCGGGGCTAGACACCTTCGAGAAGGTGGCGGGCTCGTTCGGCCCCGCGTTCGACATGAACCACCGCGGCGTGACGCCCGGCGCCATCACCTACGAGATGACCAGCAACCGCTCCGCGCTGATCACCACGGGCACGCCGTACCCCTGCGAGTTCGACCGCGGGGTGATCCAGGGGTTCTTCCAGGTGCTGCTGGGCACCCGCGTGACGGTGACGCACGACGAGGCCGGCGGCTGCAAGAACGACGGGAGCCGGACGTGCACCCACCTGGTGATGGCGCCATTGATGTAGGGCTCGCGCGCGGGACGACGAGTACCGCGACAGGTGCGTCGGAGCGGGTGCGGAGGGACGGGTGCGTCCAAACAGGTGCGCTGGAAAAGGATCGGGGCGACGCGGATTCAGCGTCGCCCCGATCTCGTTGCGCTCGATTGCGGCCCCTCATCCCCCGGCCCCTTCTCCCGAACTGCAGGAGAAGGGGGGAACTGCATTGAATGGTGAGCGCTGCGTGAGGGATGCGCGCCCGGAGGGCCGGGAACGCGGCGGCCCGCCCGCACCGCCGCGTCCGCCGAGATGATGAACGGGCGGGCCGCCGTGGGCCCGGCGCGGTTGGCAACGGCGGTATCGTTGCCTACCGCGCGCGCAGCCCGGTTCGGCGCCCCAGCGCCGAACACGCCCAAACCGCCGTTCGTCCTTCGTGCCGCGTCGTTCGTCCGCCGTCGATCACGCGACCTGGAGGACGCGCTCGCCGGCCACCACGAACACCCGGTCGCCGGGGAGCACGGCCACGTCGGCGGTGCCGGTGAAGGCGCCGAACGCCGGCAGCAGCCCCACCCGCGGCCCGAAGTGGAAGCACGCCAGCCGCTCGCGCTGCCGCCCCACGCCACGCAGCGTGACGGAGGGATGGACGTGCCCGGCGAGGACGTACCCGGTGTCCAGCGGCACGGGGTGGTGCGTGTAGAGGAAGGGCGAGTCGGCGCAGGGCGGGTCGCAGCACTCGATGCCCAGCTCGGCGGGGGGGTCGCCGGCGTGGCGGTCGTGGTTGCCGCGGATGAGGGTGATGGGGAGCGCCGCGTGGCGCTCGCGCCATTCGCGCACCACCTCCAGCGTCTGCGGGGCGCGGCCGGCGCGCGCGTGCAGCAGGTCGCCCAGGATCACCAGCCGCCGCGCGCCCGTGCGCTCCAGCGCCTGCGTCAGCCGCTCCAGCCCCTCCGTCGTGGTGCCGCCGGGGACGGGGAGGCCCGCCGCGCGGAAGGCGGCGGCCTTCCCCCAGTGCGGGTCGGCCACCAGCAGCGTGCCGGCGGCCGGGCGGTACAGCGCGCGCTCGGCGAGCAGCACCACGCGCTCGCCGGCCAGCTCCGTCTCCAGGTCCGTCACCGCCCGCGGCTCGCTCAGGGGACGATCACGAAGCGCTGGGTGGCCCAGGTGCCCACCGGCACGCCGTCCTTGCGGGCCGGCTCGAAGCGCATGTACGGCACGGTGGCGAGGGCGGCCGCGGCGGCGGCGTCGCTGGTGGAGCGGATGAGCTGTCGGCCCTCGGGGGTGACCTGCCCGTCGCTGCTCACGTGCAGCCAGAGCAGGGCCGTGTCGGCCTTCACCCCGCCGCGCCCGCCGGCGGGGTAGTGGAACGCCAGCGCCAGCCCGGCCTCGCCGGTGTTGGTCAGCTCCGGGAGCCGATCCACGCCGCTGACCGCCTCGGCCGGCTCGCCCGCACGGCCGGCCGCCTGGACCGGGGGCGGCCCGGGGTCTTCGGCCCCCTCCGAGAGCGGCACCGAATAGAGGTCCAGCATCAGGGCACCCATGATCGACCACGCGGCCCCGACGGTTTCGCCGGGCGGATCCAGCGGCGCGATCTCGCCGGAGATCGGCGTGTAGGTTTGCGGGTCGGTGGTCTCGTACGGACTCTCGTACGGCGCGTCGAGGTAGTCGACCGAGAGCACCGCGCCCATGAGCAGCGCCATGCCCGCCGCGAGCACCACGGTGGTGGGGCGGATGTTGCGCCAGGCGCCCAGCAGGATCAGCTGCGCGACGGCGATGAACGCCACCACGAAGAACAGGGCGGCGGCGGCGCCCCCCTGCGTCGAGATCGCGGCCCCGAGCACGGCGGAGGTCCCCCCCCACACCAGCGGGTTCTTC
>DASQLJ010000041.1:0-4022 GCA_035630095.1 Longimicrobium sp. | reverse complement strand
AACAGGTCGGCGAGCTCGGATCGGCTGGCGCACATTCGACAGTACACCCCAAGGGTTGGGGTGTGGGGGCACCGTTCACAATATGCACTTTTGCCTTCGAAAAGGCCAAAGTCGAGCTGAGGCCGACCACGGCTGACTTTCAGCAGCGACACGATCGGCAGGCCGAAGGATCCATACCATCGGTCCGAGCGAGAGGCGGCCTGTCGCTCGAACGCCGAGTTTAGATCCTTCGGCCTGCGACCGACTGCTCATTCCGGCGATGACGGCCTGGTCGGCCTCAGGATGACATCGCGGGATGCGGGAGAGAAATGGATGTGGATCTCCAGATCCACCATGGGCGAAGCGCGGAATGGACGAACGGCCCCGGAATCTGTCCGGGGCCGTTCGTCCGTCGGGTGGCGGAGGATGCGGTGCAAAGGTGGCGCAATCATTTCCGGATCGTGCACGGCGGTATGAGGGGATTCACCGCTCCGCATCATCTTACGATTTCGATAAGATGTTGATTGTGAACGAGATATGATGGGTGGAGGTGGATGTGCGGGTTCGGGCACGCGGCTCGCGTGGTGCGGGCGCCATGCGCGGTGCATGTGAGTCCTGCGGCGGGTGTTCCGACGTGGCCGCGGGGCGGTCCGTGCGCCATCCACCTTGACGGGCGTCACGCACACGCCTTACCATACTCCGTCTCCCCTGTATTCCCGTGCCCCATGAACCCGGCGCTCCCGCCCGTCGCGAGCCGCCGGTGCGCCTGCCCGGGCGCCGTGCCCGCCCACGGGCCCACGCCACCCGTCCCGTCCCAAGCATGCAGCGAGGACTCGTGAAGAAAGCCGCACTCGCCGTTGCCGCCACGCTGGCGGCGGTGGCCCCGCTGGCCGCGCAGCAGGACACCGTGCCCGAGGACCGCGTGCACGTGGTTCGCCGCGGCGACACGCTGTGGGACCTGGCGCGCCAGTACCTGGCCGACCCGTTCATGTGGCCCGAGATCTTCCGCATGAACACCGACGTGGTGCGCGATCCGGCCCGCATCTACCCCGACGAGCGGCTGGTGCTGCCCCCCGGCGTGGCCGCCGCGGCACCGGCCAGCTCCGAACGCACGGTCTTCTACCAGGGCCCGCGCAACTCCCCGCGCGACCGGCTAACCGTGCTGGCCGCGGGGAGCGCCAACTTCCCCGTGGTGCGCGAGGGCGACTTCTTCCGCGCCGGCTTCGTGGTGCCCGACGCCGAGGTGCGGCCGCAGGGGCGCGTGCGCGAGGTCATCTCGCCCACCGTGGTGCCGCTGAGCCGCCAGCCCACGGTGCAGATCTTCGACAAGCTCCTGGTTTCGGCCGACTCGGGCGCGGCGGCGTTCCGCATCGGCGACCGCGTGCAGTTCATCCGCCCCGAGCGCCTGATGCCGCCGTACGGGCGCCTCTTCACCCCGCGCGGGCTGGGCACCGTGGTGAACGTGGACGGCGGCACGGCGACGGTCGTCGTGGTGCGCATGTACGACCCGGTCGGCCCGGGCGACCTGGTGATGCAGGCGCCACGCTTCCCGGTGCCCAACAACGTGCGCCCCGCCCGCTCGGCCGACCTGCAGGCCCGGCTGGTGGGCTTCCAGCGGCAGCACACGCTGCAGGCGATCGAGGAGCTGGCCGTGCTGGACGTGGGCCGCCAGGCCGGGGTGAAGGAGGGCGACGAGTTCGAGGTGTTCCTCCCCCGCCAGCGCGCCGACTGGGGCACGCGCCCGGAGGTGTCGGTCGGCCGGGTGCAGGTGGTGAAGGTCACGCAGCAGACCTCCACCGTGCGCATCACCCACCTGGAGCAGCCCGCCCTGGCGGTGGGCCAGCCCGTCCGCCGCATCGCGAAGATGCCCTGACGGTTCGGGTGGATCGATGATGATAAGGGCGGCGGAGCACGATGGGTGCTTCGCCGCCCTTCTCTCTTGTCCGACGAACGGCAACGGCCTCAGCCGTTGAGAAAGCCGCGTGACGAACGTCCGTTCGGGGGAAAAAAGCGGCTTCGCCCTTCCGTAAAGCCGCGCCGCGTCGCATTTTCCACGCGCCATGACGACCGCCGCCCTGCACCTGATCGCGCTCGCGCTCTACGCGCTCTCGGCCGCCCTGCTGGGGGTGTCGATGGCGCGCAGCCATCGCCGCCTCCCCGCCGTGGCCGCCACGGTGCTGGGCGCGGCGATCCTGGTGCACGCCGCCGAGCTCGCCGTGTACGCGCGCGAGTTCGGCGAGCTGCCGCTGGTGGGGCTGGGGCCGTCGCTCTCCGTCTTCGCGCTGCTGATCGCCGCCGGGTCGCTCGGGCTGGCGACGATCGGCCGCACCGGGCCGGTCGGGCTCGTCCTGGTCCCCGTCGCCGCGGCGGTGGCGGCCGTGGCCGAGATCGTGGGGGTGCAGCCGTCGCGGCAGGTGATGGACTTCCAAGGGCCCTGGTTCGTCTTCCACGTCGTCCTCGCCTTCCTGGGCTACGCGGGGCTGACGGTGGCCTTCGCGGCGGGGCTGATGTACCTCCTCCAGTTCCGCGAGCTGAAGAGCAAGCGCTTCGGCGCCGTCTTCCGCTTCTTCCCCCCGCTCGACACGCTCGACCGCATCGGCCGCGGGGCGCTGATCGCGGGGATGAGCTTCCTGACCGTCGCGCTGCTGGTCGGCTGGGCGTGGACGGAGCGCTTCGGGCGCCCGATGTCGCCCGGAAACCCCAAGGTGGTGTGGGGTATCCTGAGCTGGCTGGTGTTCGCCGCGGCGCTGGCGTCGCGCGCCGGCGGCGGGCGCCCGGCGCGGAGGGCGGCGCTGGTGAGCGTGGTGGGGTTCGCGCTGGTGGTGGCCGGGTACCTCGTCCTGCGGATGGGCGAGCGGGCGGGAGGGGCGTTCCTGTGAGCGGCCGCTACCCCGTGATGCTCGACGTGTCGCGCCTGCGCGTCCTGGTCGTCGGCGGCGGCGAGGTGGCGCTGCGCAAGGTGCGCGGCGTGATCGACGCCGGCGGCAAGCCGTCCGTGCTGTCGCCCACCGTCGTCCCCGAGCTGGAGCGCCTGGTCGCCCAGCACGGCCTCGACTGGCGTAGTCGACGGTACGAGGATGGGGACGTCCGCGGGTTCACGCTGGTGTTCGCCGCCACCGACGTGCCTGAGGTGAACGACGCCGTCGCGCGCGAGGCGGAGGCGGCCGGCGCGCTGGTGAACGCGGCGGACGACGGCGCCGACTCCACCTTCCACGTCCCCGCCGTGATCCGCCGCGCCGACGTGGTGGTGGCGCTCAGCACCGGCGGCGCCAGCCCGCTGCTGTCGCGGCGGCTGCGCGAGCGGCTGGAGGCGGTGGTGACGCCGGCGCTGGGCCGCACCGCCACGCGCCTGGCCGACGTGCGCGACCGCGTGCGCCAGCGCTGGCCCGCCGACGAGGCGCGCCGGCGCGACGCCTGGTTCAGCCTGGTCACCCCCGAGTTCCTCGACGCGGCCATCGCCGGCCGCGACGCCGAGGTGGAGCACCGGATCGACCGATGCCTCTCGCAGTCGTAGGCGCCAGCCACCGCACGGCTCCCATCGAGCTGAGGGAGCGGCTCGCCTTCGGGCGCGCCGAGGTGGCGCCCGCGCTCGCCGGCCTCGCGGCCGACGCGGGGGGCGAGTCGGTGCTGCTCACCACCTGCAACCGCACCGAGTTCTACCTGGCCTCGGGCGATGGAGACGCCGGGGTGGAGCGCGCGCTGGAGGTCCTCGCCGCCCGCATCGGCGCCGACCCGGCCGACGCGGCGCGCTGGCTGTACGTGCGCCGCGACCGCGAGGCCGCGCACCACCTCTTCCGCGTGGCCGCCGGGCTCGACAGCATGATCGTGGGCGAGCCGCAGATCCAGGGGCAGGTGAAGGAGGCGTACGCGGCGGCGCGCCAGGTGGCCGGCGCCGGCGGCCCGGTCGTGGGCCCCGCGCTCAACCGCCTCTTCCAGAGCGCCTTCAACGTGGGCGGCCGCGTGCGCAGCGAGACCGGGCTGGGGATCGGCGCGGCCTCCGTCTCCTCCGCGGCGGTGGAGCTGAGCAAGAAGATCTTCGGCTC
>DASQLJ010000040.1:0-7286 GCA_035630095.1 Longimicrobium sp. | reverse complement strand
CGGTCTACTCGGCGAGTCCGAGCTGGACCAGGAGGAACGCGGTGTCCTCGGCGATCTCGTGCAGCGAGTCGAAGCGGCCCGAGGCGCCGCCGTGCCCGACGTCGAGGTTGATCTTGAAGAGCAGCGGCCGGGAATCGGTCTTCAGCGTGCGCAGCTTCGCCACGTACTTGGCCGGCTCCCAGTACATCACCTGCGAGTCGTTCAAGGAGGTGCGAACCAGCATCGTCGGGTACTCCTTCGCCGCGATGTTGTCGTAAGGCGAGTATGACTTCATGTAGGCGTACTCGTCCTTGTTGTTCGGGTTGCCCCACTCCAGCCACTCCTGCGCGGTGAGCGGGAGCGAGGCGTCGTACATCGTGTTGATGACATCGACGAACGGGACGTAGGAGAGGACGAGCTTGAACAGGTCGGGCCGCATGTTGACGACCGCGCCCATCAGGAGGCCGCCGGCGCTGCCGCCGGAGATGACGAGCTTGTCCTTCGTCGTGTAGTTCTCACGGACTAAGTGCTCGGCGGCGGCGATGAAGTCGGTGAAGGTGTTCTTCTTGTTCAGCAGCTTCCCCTGGTCGTACCACTGGCGCCCCATCTCCTGCCCGCCGCGGATGTGGGCGATGGCGTACACCACGCCGCGGTCCAGCAGGCTCAGGTTGGCGCTGCTGAAGCCGGGATCGGTGCTGGCGCCGTACGAGCCGTACGCGTACAGCAGCATCGGCCGCGAGCCGTCGCGCACGAACGGCTTCCGGTACACCAGGGAGATGGGGACCAGGGTGCCGTCGGTCGCGCGCGCCCAGGTGCGCTCGCTGGCGTAGAGCGTGGGGTCGTAGCCGGGGACCTCGGTGGCCTTCTTCAGCTCGCGGGTGCGGTTCGCCATGTCGAAGTCGTACACCGACGCCGGCGTCACCATCGAGGTGTAGGTGAAGCGCAGCACCCGGCTCTCGAAGTCGGCGTTGCGGGCGCCGCGGTAGGTGTAGATCGGCTCGGGAAAGTCCACGTCGTACGCCCGGCCACCGGCGAAGGGGACCACCCGGATCTTCCGCACCGCGTTCGCCCGCTGGTACAGCACCAGGTAGTCGCGGAACACGTCGATCCCGTCCAGCAGCACCGAGTCGCTCGCCGCCACCAGGTCGCGCCAGTTCTCCCGGCGCGGGTCGGTGTCGGGCGCCCACACCAGCTTGAAGTTGGGCGCGCCCTCGTTGGTGGTGATCAGGAAGCGGTTCCCGTGGTGCTCCACGTCGTACAGCACGTTGGCCGTCTTCGGACGGATCACCCGGAACGCCTCCATCGGCCGGTCGGCGGCGAGGTAGCGCACCTCGCTCGCGTCGAACGAGCTGGTGTTCAGCAGCAGGAAGCGGCGGTCCTTGGTGCGCCCCACGCCGATGCGGTACAGATCGTCGTTCTCCTCGCCCACCACCGCGTCGGCGGCGGTGGAGCCCAGGACGTGGCGCATCACCCGGTGCGGGCGGTTGGCCGCGTCGCTCACGCCGTAGAACAGCGTGCGGTTGTCGGCCGCCCACTCCACGTTGCCGTTCACGTTGCCGACGCGGTCGGGGAGAATCCGCCCCGTGGCCAGCTCCTTCACCATCAGCGTGTAGCGCTCGGCGCCGCTGGTGTCGGTGGCGAAGGCCAGCAGCCGCCCGTCGGGGCTCACCTCCTGCGCGCCCAGCGAGAAGTAGCGCTTCCCCTCGGCGAGCTGGTTGACGTCCAGCAGCACCTCCTCGGGCGCCGTGAGGCTGCCGCGCTTGCGGGCGTGGATCGGGTACTGCTTCCCGGCCTCGGTGCGCGAGTAGTAGTAGTACGCCCCGATCCGCTCGGGCACCGACAGGTCGGTCTCCTTGATCCGCCCCTTCATCTCCTGGAAGAGCCGCTCCTGCAGCGGCTCGGTGTGCCGCATCATCTCCTGCGCGTAGCGGTTCTCCGCTTCCAGGTAGTTGATGACGGCGGTGTCCTGCCGCCGGTCGTCGCGCAGCCAGAAGTAGTTGTCGATGCGCACGTCGCCCAGCGTGGTGTCGGCGCGGGGCACGATGCGGGCGACGGGCGGGCGCGCGGGCGCGGCGGTGTCCTGCGCGTGCGCGGGCGCGGCGGCCAGCGCGAGGACGGCGGTGAGGAAGAGCTGTCGACGCATGCGGTTGCGGGGGTGCGAGAGTGCCGGGGTGCGGGGGTGGATACGGACCGGGGTGCAACGTAAACCGTAAGTCGCGTCGGCACCAACCCGTCAGCGCCCGGGGGGGCGGCGGCGCGGTGCCGTCGGTCATCAGGGTTCGGGGACCGGGGCGGTGGACGTGGGACGATGGAGGATGATGCGGTGCCCGCGACCCGGCGGCAACGGTCGTGAAGCAGATGTTTGTGACAGATACGATGCGGAGCCACTGGCCTGACTCGCTCACCGGCGGCTGAAGCCGCAGCGCCGCAGCAACAACTACGAAAAGCCTCGCAAACCGCGCGAGGCTTCGACTCGATGGATCACAGCCGCGGCTCGATTCCGCGAACATCTCCAATCCGCCATCATCCCCCACGGTCGGGCGACGGTGAACGGCTCAGGTCACGGTATCGCCTTCACCGCGCCGCTCTTGAGCTGCGCCTTCAGCGCCTCGCGCTTGCTGAGCGAGCTGAGCTCGGCGGCGTGCTCGCGGACGTAGCGCTCCACCCACGCCGCGTCGGTGCGCGCGTACTGCCGCAGCGCCCACCCGATCGCCTTGCGCAGGAAGAACTCGCGAGCCCCCAGCGACGGGGCGATGCACGCCTGCAGCAGTTCCAAGTCGGTCTCTCCCTTCATCGGAAGCTGGCAGAGGATGGAGGCGCGGCGCCTCCACATGTCTTCGCCGCGGCTCCAGGCGAGCATCTCGCGCTTCATCTCCGTGGGATGCAGACGCAGCAGCACGGGGAGGCGGTGGCTGGCGATGTCGTCCACGTAATCCCACCACGCGCCGGCCACGATCATCTCCTCGTACATCGGCAGCGCGTCCATCGCCTGGAACTTCGCCGCTCGCCGGTCGCCGGCCAGCCAGAGCGCGGCGTAGCGCTCCTCGCGATACGCCGCGTTGCGCCACAGGTACAGCACCGCCTCGCGCCACGCCTCCGCGGACGGGAGGGCGAGGTCCGCCAGCACCTCGCGGAAGATCGCCCGCTGCGGCGTCGCCATCACCCCGTGGTACGGCATGGCGCTCTTCATGTACGCCCGTGCGCCGGCGGCACGCTCCGCATCACCCGCGTCCGCAAGCGCGGCACGCAGACGCGCGAGAATGTCTGCGGGCGTGGGATTCGTCGAGGCAGGCATGGACGATGTGGATCTGACGCGGCGGCGGAGTGGCTGGCGGAATCGCGAGCGCGACGCAGCAGAGTCCGGCGCGCGAGGGTCCGGCGTGGGACGGCCGGCGTGGGACGGCCCGGCGTGGGACGGTCCGGCGTGGGCCAGTCCGGCGTGGGCCAGTCCGGCGTGGGAATTTGCGAGTGAACTCGCCGCTACAACGGCACACAGTCCGCCTTCGCGGACTTCAACGGCGGCACCTCGCGCATCCCGGCGTGCGGTTCCCCCTCCCCCGCGGAGCGCGGGGAGGGGCCGGGGGAGGGGGCCGCCGCCGCATGCGACGAACCCCGCGCGACCCACTCCCCGTTCGCCGCCCTACACCGGCTGCTGCAGCTTCGACAGGTACTTCTGGCGGAACTTGGAGACCTTCGGCGCGATCACTACCTGGCAGTAGCCCGCGCCAGGGTTGCGGCGGAAGTAGTGCTGGTGGTACGCCTCGGCCGGGTAGAACTCGGGCGCCGGCTCCACCTGGGTGACGATCGGGTTCTCCCAGATCCCCTCTTCCTCCACGTCGCGGATCACCTCGCGCGCGGTCTGCTCCTGCTCGGCGCCGTGGGTGAAGATCGCCGAGCGGTACTGCGTGCCCACGTCGCCGCCCTGGCGGTTGAGCGTGGTGGGGTCGTGGATGGTGAAGAACACCTCCAGCAGCTCGCGGTAGCTCACCTGCGCGGGGTCGAAGGTGACCTGCACCACCTCGGCGTGCCCCGTGTTCCCCGAGCAGACGGCGTGGTAGCCGGGGTTGGGCACGTGCCCGCCCATGTAGCCGCTCACCACCTTCTCCACGCCTTTCAGCTGCTCGTACACCGCCTCGAGACACCAGAAACATCCACCCGCCAGCGTGGCGACTTCTCGATCGGCCATCGAATCTGCTCCTGTCGTTCGCGTCTGGAGCGCGGGAGGCGGACGCAAACTCGCCCGGCCCGGCTCCGCACCCCTCATGGAGGTTACAGAGAGCCGGCGCCGGGCGACAGTGCCGCGGCCGCGCCTTACGACGTTTCGAGCAGCCGTTCCAGCGGCAGACGCTCGAGCTCGGTCTGCAGCCTGGCCTGCAGGTCGTCGATGCTGGCGGCTCCGTCCTGGTCCCGCAACGCGCACGAGATGGCACCCGCGATCACTGCGGCGAGCAGTGCCGCGGGTGCCGCCGCGCACGCGCCGCCCTGGATGATCAGCGACACCACGCGCGCCCAGTCGCCCTTCTTGATGGCGTCGATCACTTCGGGAATCCCGCAAGGCGTGAGGGTGCCGCATACCTTGCCGATCACCCCGCAGACGCACTGCAAGTAGTCGTCAGGGGTGGCTGTCACGTTCGCCTGCTCGCTCATGGGGAAGATGCTCCGGAGAGAGTGGGAAGGATCAAGCGTGAACTGATACGTAAATATGTATCAGTCCATGTCGGCAATGCAAGGGATTTGTATCCCAGGGCGTTCACGCCGGGCACAACTCGGTGACGCTCTCCACGAAGTCGCTGAAGGGGAACATGTCGAAGCTCTCGAACGGCCGCGGCCGCCAGCCGGCGCGCACGAACGAGGCCAGATCGCGCGCGTGCGACCGGATGCTGCACGACACCAGGCACACCGCCTCCGGCCGCCACGCGGCGATCCGCTCCACCAGCCCCGGCGCGCACCCGAAGCGCGACGGGTTGACGAACAGCACGCTCGGCCGCCCCTCCGCGCCCAGCGCCAGCTTCTCCACCGGCAGCCGGTCGAAGCGCGCGTGCGCCAGGCCGTGAAGCGCGGCGTTGCGCCGCGCGCTGTCGATTGCCCAGCCGTTGGTGTCCACGCCCGCGACGACGCTGTCGGGCGTCGCCGCGAGCACGGAGTGGAGGCCGACGCCGCAGTACAGGTCCACGATGCGCGACGGGTCGCTCGCGGCGCTTTGCGCGGCAGCGGCGAGGTCGCCGGTGAGCCAGCGGTTGGTCTGGAAGAAGGCGCGATGGTGCGCCAGGATCGTCTTGCCCAGCAGCAGGTGCCGGTGCTCCGTCTCGCCGACTTCGATTGCCTGCGACGGCACCGCCACGCCGAACACGCCGCCCACCTCCGCCATCAGCCCCGCGCAGAGCCCGTCCAGCCGCGGCATCCCCCGTTCGACGGCGAGCGTCAGGTGCGCGCGCCCGCTGCCGAACTCCAGCCGCACCTCGAACCCCGTGATCCGCGCCTGCTCCCCCGCCGCGGCGATGCGCCCGGCGACGTCGCGCACCAGCGGTCGCGCCTCCTCCGGCATCACCCACAGCGACCGATCCAGCGGAACGCGGCCGTGGCGCGGGTCCACGCCCACCGCGCCGCTCCCGTCCGCCGCGCGGTAGAAGCTGGCGCGCATCCGGTACCCGCGCGCCACCGGGCAGCGCCGCATCCCGCGAAACAGCCCGCGCAGCCCCACCTCCTCCAGCACCGCCGCGATCCGCGCCTCCCTGGCGGACGCGTCGAGCTCGTACTCGGCGGAGATCGCGGCCGGGTCGACGTCCGCCGCGGCGCCCGCGCTCACGTCAGCCATCGGCGCGCTCGCGGCGCAGGGCGTCCAGCAGCGCGCGCGTGCCGGCCAGCGTGAGCCGCGCGCCGGCCGAATCCCAGAACTCGTCCAGCGCCCCGGGGGCCGCATCGCCGCGCCGCTCGTACTCGGCGGCCTGGAGCACGGTTTCCAGCTTGTCCAGCTCCTTCACGAACCGCGCTTCGGCAGATGCGGCCGCGTCGTACTCCCGCCACGCCGCGAGCAGCGATTCGTCGCCGGCGAGCGCTGCCATCTCGCGCATCGCATCGTCTTCGCGGCGGTGCTTTTCGTCCGCGCTCACGCCGTCGTAGGGGGTGATGTCGCCCACGAGCGCCTCCGCCAGGTCGTGCACCAGCGCCAGCGCGACGCAGCGGGCCACGTCCAGCGGCGGCCGGGCGCGCGGCGCGAGCACCAGCGCCAGCAGCGCCACCCGGTGCGAGTGCTCCGCCACCGATTCGGGAGACGCCACGCCGCGCAGCGCCCACCCCGCCCGCGGCGTCTCCTTCAGCCGCCCCGCGAGGTGGAAGAAACGCAGCAGCCCGTCCGTGGCGTCGTTGTCGGGCGGGGTAGACGGCGCATCGCTCATCCGCGGAAGATCGGACGCCGCGCCACGCAGTGCCAGAGGAAGGAGATTACGATCATTCCATAATCCAGACGGCGGAGAGGCCGTGACGCGTCGGCCCAGGCGCGCCGATGCCCGCGCGCCACCTCTCCCGCAGTTCGGGAGAGGTCGAAAAAGCGGTCCGGCAGTTTGGACCGCTTTTTCGGGTGAGGGCCCCCGCCGCCGCCGCGCGAACAATTCTGAGAGCTGATGCGATCCATCTTCCGCATCGCACCGAATCCATCCCCAAAAGCACGACTCCCGCCCCGGACGAATCCAGGGCGGGAGCGCGTAACGTCTTGCGATGTCGATGGATCAGGCGGCGGCGGTCACGGGCTGCGGCGGCACCATCACGTTGCTCGCGGCGGCGAAGAACGGCTTCCCGTCGCCGGTCACCAGCTTCAGCTCCAGCAGGCGGCTGTTGTCGCTGGTGCGGCCCAGCAGGCGGATCACCGTGGCCGGCCCGGCGGCGCACAGCACCTCTTCGCCCGCGCCCGGAATGCGCTCGGCGCCCGAGATCCAGCCCGGCCGCGCTTCGTGGTTCACCGTCAGGGTCTCGCGTTCGATACGACGCGCGTTGCTGATCGACATCGCCATCCTCCGGTAAGTCTGCCGCGGGCCGCGCACCGAACCCAGCGCACGCGCCGCCTTCGCGAGGTCATGAGGGGAACGCCGGCGGCCACGCGCCCAGGCCCCGGGCGTGCGTCGCGACGCTGTGGCCGTGGGGCGTGGACGCCCCGGAATGAGCCACGCTCAATGGTACACCCCGATTCGCGGAAGGTTCATCATATCATAATCTTACCCGTGTCCGGCCCGCCTCGTGGCTCCGTCTCCCATCGGCGGCTGCGGCGCGGATCACGGCGGCGCGGGCGGGAAGCTCTGGAGATGCGCAAAAAA
>DASQLJ010000039.1:0-8905 GCA_035630095.1 Longimicrobium sp. | reverse complement strand
CACCAGGCTGCTCTGCACGGCGGTGCCTTCACTCTCGGTCACCAGCGCCAGCCCGGGCCAGACCTCGGTGAGCTGGTCGGCCGAGAGCCCGGTGTCGATGTTCGGCTTCAGCTTCTCCACCGAGTCGCTGCTCACCAGGTGCGGCGTCACCCCGCGGCCGTTCCCCGCCAGCGCGGCGTAGAACGAGGCCATGTTCAGCACCGTCTGCGAGTTGGGGCCCTGCCCGATGGCCAGCGACATCACGTCGCTGGGCTGCGGCGGGAGCTTGAAGTAGCTCTGGTACCACGCCGCGTTCTTGGGGAAGATGGGGCTCCGCTCGGCCGGCAGGTCCAGCCCGGTCTTGCCGCCGAAGCCGATGCGCGTGGCCAGCATCGCCAGGTTGTTGAGCCCCATGCGGATGCCGAGCTGGTAGAAGTACACGTTGCACGACTTCTCGATCGCCCGCGCCAGGTTCAGCGAGCCGTGCCCGGCCCGGTAGTGGCAGCGCGCGTACCGCCCCGCGTACGCCATCCCGCCCGTGCAGGGGATGGGCATGTGCGTGTCCTTGTTCGCCATCCCCAGCCGCACCGCCATCGCCGCCGTGGCCACCTTGAAGGTGGACGCCGGCGGATAGAGCGCCGAGATGGCGCGGTTCAGCAGCGGCTTGTCGGGGTCGGTGTTCAGCGCCCGCCACAGGTCGGGCGGGATGCGCCCCACGAAGGCGTTGGGGTCGTAGGTGGGGTGGCTGTAGAGCGCCAGCACCTCGCCGCTGCTGGGCACCATCGCCACCACCGACCCCTTCATGGTGTCGGGGAAGACGCTGTGGATGTACTCCTGCAGCCGCACGTCGATGGTGAGCTGGATCGGCTTCCCCGGGCGCGGGTCGAGCGCGGGGACGGCGGCGCGCGGGTTCACCACGCGGCCCTTGGCGTCCACCTCCACGTAGCGCGCCCCGTCCTCGCCGGTCAGCGTGGTCTCGTACTCCTTCTCGATCCCCGCCTGGCCGATCAGGCGCCCCTGCCGGTAGTTGCGGTCCCTGTACGCGGGGAGCTGGAGCTGCTGGCGGGTGATCTCGGTGACGTAGCCCACCATGTGGCCGATCGCCCCGCCGGCCGGGTAGTACCGCATCGGCCGCTCCACCACCATGATGTTGGGGAACGCCGCGCGGCGCTCCTCGATGGCGGCGGCCTGCGAGTAGGTGGCGCGGTTGGTCACCTCCAGCAGGTCGTGCGGGCGGCGGTTGCGGGCGGCCATCAGCCGCTCCACGTCGCTCCCGGCCAGCCCGATGAACGGCGCCAGGTCGATCAGCGTCTGCTGGATGATCAGGCTGTCGCCGGGGAGGAGCTGCACGGTGTAGCTGGTGACGCTGGTGGCCACCACCTCGCCGTTGCGGTCGAGGATGGTGCCGCGCGGCGCGGGGATCACCACCGGGCGCAGCCGGTTCTCGCGGGCCTGCGCCTCGTACCGGCTCCCGGCCACCACCTGCGTGGCGAAGAACGCGGTCAGCAGCACGCTGATCACGAACGTGATCGCGAACACCATCACCAGCTCGCGGCGCTGGCGCGTGTTGGACTGGAAGAGCTTCATCCTCTAGCGTTCGGCCCGGGGCCGCTTGCGGGGAACAACGCCGTCGTTCAAACGACGGCCAGAACAGCAAGACCCGCGCCCCGTACCCACGGCCGCGCGCGGTCTACCAGAGTGGGATATCCCCCGTCGCCGCCCGCAGTTCCCGCCGCCGCGCGGCCACCCGCCGCCGCACCGCCTCCACCGCCGCCGAGGCCGCGCGCAGCCCTCCCGGCGGCGGCGGCGGCGGCCCGTCGCCGTCGCGCCCCTGCGCCCCGAACGACGCCTCGGCCCAGCGCATCACGCTCTCGAATTCCACCGGGCACCCGTGGCGCAGGGCGAAGAGGCGCACCGCCTCGCCGCGGCGCGGGCGGGTGACGCCGTCCAGCAGCAGCGCCGCCGTGCACATCCGCACCAGGTCGTCGCGGGCGCGCCGGGCGGCCGCCTCCCCGTCGCCAGCCTCTCGCGCGGCCGCCACCTCGGCGCTCCCCTCGCGCACCCGCTCCAGCAGCTCGCCGGTGCAGAAGAGCGCGTCGAGGGGTGTGTAGTCCACCCGCACCGGCGGCGCGTCGGGCGGCCAGAGCGGCACGCCGTCGTCCAGCGCGTCCACCAGCATCGGGGTGCGGCGGCCGCGCTCCAGGTCTTGGAGCGATACCGACCACGCGGTGACGGGCACGCCGGTGTCCGCCGCCACCTCGTCCGCCAGGGCCTCGGCGATCCCGGCGTGCGGCTCGCGGTCCCACGGCAGGGCGTGGAAGACCAGGAGCACGTCGAGGTCCGAGTCCGGCCGCCCCTCCCCGCGCGCCTTCGACCCGAAGAGCAGCGCGCGCCACAGCTCCGCCGGCACGCGCGCGCGAACGCGCCGCACCAGCTCCATCGCCGCCGCGTGCTCCCGCCGCGAGAGCAGCCGCCTCAGCCGCGCATCCATCCAGTCCCCGTCATCCACCCATCCCGAAAATCATTCCCGCGCTGGCCTCGTTATGTCGATCCGGCAAAAAGCCTTTTCTCACACGGAGCAGCGGAGGAAACGGAGGAACTGCCCGCTTCCTCCACGTCTCCGTGACTGCGTGTGATATCATCATACCAGATCCGGCAAAAGACTTATCTCACGCAGAGTCAGCAGAGTGAGCAGAGAACTGCAGCTGTTTCTGCTAGCTCTGCTGACTCTGCGTGAGACATCGCCGTGTTCTTTGCTTCGTCAATCAACGATTCACACGGATTCGGTATCAGTCCTCGAGCTCCGCCGGGTCGGCCAGCACCACCGGCCCCAGGTCCAGCGCCTCCAGCTCCAGGCGGATCTTCTCCGCGTCGCCGGCGACCACCACGGCCGCGCGGTCGGGCCAGAGGCGGCGCTGGGCCGCGCCCTGCACGTCCGCCGCGGTCACCGACAGGAGCTGGTCGCGGTAGTGCTCGTAGTAGTCGTCCGGCAGCCCGTAGGTGGCGATGCTGGTCAGCTTCGACGCCACACCGTCCGTCGTCTGCAGCCCCAGGGGGAAGACGCCCGCCAGGAAGTTGCGCGCGTCGTCGAGCTCGGCGGCGCTCACCGGGGCCTCGCGGATCTCGCGCATGTCGCGCAGCATCTCGCTCACCGAGTGCGCGGTGACCTCCGTCTGCACCGCCGTGGCCATCCCGAAGGTTCCCTCCTGCCGGCGCGTCGCGAACGCGGAGGACACGCCGTAGGTGTAGCCCAGCCGCTCGCGCAGGTTGAGGTTCAGGCGCGAGCTGAAGATCCCGCCCAGGATCGCGTTCATCACCGACACCGCGGCGTAGTCGGGCGCCGTGCGCGCGACGCCTACGTGGCCGATGCGGATCTCGCTCTGCACCGAACCCGGCTGGTCCACCAGCACGAGGGTGGTGCGCTCCAGCCGCGGCCGCACCTCGGGCGGGGGCACGGCCTCGCCGGCGCCCTCCCAGTCGCCGAACCAGCGCTCGGCCAACGCCACGACCTCGTCCACCCCCACGTCGCCCGCCGCCACCAGCGTGGCGCCCGCCGGCCGGTAGCGGCGCGCGTGGAAGGCCGCGACCTCGTCGCGCGTGAGGCCCCCCAGCGTGCGCAGCGTGCCCCCCAGCGGCCGCGCGAACGCCGTCCCCGGCGCGAAGATCCACCGCCCCTGCACCTCGTCGGCCACGGACGACGGCGTGCCGCGGCGCTGCTGGATGGTGGACACGCGCTCGTCGCGCACGCGCTCCATCTCGGCCTCGGGGAAGACCGGGCGGCGCACCAGGTCGGCCAGCAGCTCGAAGCCGTCCTCCAGGCGCGCGCGCAGGCAGGTGAAGCCCGCCTGCCCCGTGTCCCACCCCACCCCGGCGTCCAGGGAGAGGCCGAGCGAGTCCACCCGCTCGGCGATCTCGTCGGCGTCGCGCCCGCCGGCCCCGCTCTCCAGCAGCGAGGTGGCCATCGTCGCGATCCCCGCGTCCCCCTCCGGCTCCACCGTGCCGCCGGCGTCCACCAGCACGTCCACCGTCACCACGGGAAAGTTGCGCGTCTCGGCGACCAGCACGGTCAGCCCGTTCGGCAGGGCGCGGCGGTGCACGGGGGTGAAGTGGAAGGGGCGCAGCGGCCCCCGCGGCGGCGCCAGCGCCCGGTCCAGCCCCGGCGCGCTCACGAGGCCGCCTCCGCCGGCTCGCCCGGCAGGTAGGTGAGCACCACGATGTTGTCGTCGCCCAGGTACTCGGCGGCGAAGCGGCGCACGTCGTCGGCGGTCACGGCGCGGTAGCGCTCGAGCTCGGTGTTGATCAACCCGGGGTCGTCGAAGTAGGTGGTGAGCTGCGAGAGTTGGTCGGCGCGCTCGTTCACCTTCTGCAGGTCGAACACGTGCCGCGCCTCCAGCCCCGTCACGGCGCGCTCCACCTCGGCCGCGTCCACGCCGCCGCCGGCCAGCCGCGCGATCTCGTCGCGCATCGCGCGCTCGAGGATGGCGGGGTCCTCGCCCGCGGGCACGTTGCCGCGGGCGATCAGCGCGCTGGCGCCGGTCACCACCGGGAGCACGAACGCGGCGACGCTGCGCGCCAGCCGCCGCCCGCGCACCAGCTCGCGGTACAGCCGCGCGCTCTTGCCGCCGGCCAGCAGCTCGCTGGCCACGTCGGCCGCGTAGTAGTCGGGCGTGCCGTAGGCGGGGATGCGCCACCCCACGTACACGCGCGGCAGCGGCACCTGGCCGCGCCGCGTCTCGCGCACCTCGGTGCCGAGCTTCAGCGGGTCCAGGACGGGCGTGCCGGGAAGAGGCGGGATCGCGGGGCCGCGGGGGATCGGGCCGAACCAGCGCTCGATCAGCCGGCGCGCCTCGGCGGGGTCGAAGTCGCCGCAGAGGGTGAGCACGCCGTTGTTGGGCGCGTAGTAGGTCTGGAAGAAGTCGCGGACGTCGTCCAGGCTGGTGGCGTCCAGGTGCTCCATGCTCCCGATCACCGAGTGGTGGTACGGGTGGTCGGGAGGATAGAGAAGCATCTGCAGCCGCTCGTCCCAGTCGCCGTACGGCTGGTTGTCCACCCGCTGGCGGCGCTCGTTCTTCACCACGGCGCGCTGGTTGTCGAGCTTCTCCTGCGTCAGCGCGGGCACGAAGAAGCCCAGCCGGTCCGACTCCAGCCACAGCACCAACTCCAGCCGGTCCGAGGGGACGGTGTCGTAGTAGTTCGTCCGGTCCAGCCAGGTGCTGGCGTTCAGCGACCCGCCCACGCGCTCCACGTGGGCGATGTGGCCGTTCTCGGGCACGTGCTGGGTGCCCTGGAACATCATGTGCTCGAACAGGTGGGCCAGCCCGGTGCGGTCGGCGCGCTCGTTCCGGCTCCCCACGTTGTACCAGATGTTCAGCGCGACCACCGGCGTGGTGTGGTCCTCGCTGAGCACCACCTTCAGCCCGTTGTCCAGCTCGTACCGCTCGATCGGGATCTGCATCCGTCGTTTCCGTCTTCGTTCGTCTGGTGGCGTGTCCGGCGCTGTGTTCCGGCCGCGCGCGCGCAGGCCGGCCGAAGCCGGGTTCGACTGCTCTTGAAACTGCCGGGTTTGGGCGTGTCCCCGCTGCGCGGGGCCGGGCTGCGCGCTGCGTAGGGCACGATACCGCCGTGCCCAACGCAGCCGGGCCCACGCCGTCCCGCAGCCGTTTCCGTGCGACGGAAATGACGGTGCGAGGCGGGCCGGCGCGTTCCCGGCCCTCCGGGCGCGCATCCCTCACGCTCGTGGCGAACCCTCGGCCCATCGCCCCGCCGTCACCGCCGGCAGGGTTCAGCGCAGCCACGCGCCCGCAGGCTGTTCCCTGTCCCCTGTTCCCTGTCCCCTGCCGTTCAGGCCAGCCCGAGCAGCACCAGCGGCAGGCCGATGCTCTCGCGCAGCATGAACTTCCGCTCCTGCGACGAGTTGCGCGAGATCGGGCTGGTGCGCGTGGGCGAGGTGTAGCCCGTCACCCCCTGCCGGCGCGCCAGCAGCTTCAGGCGCAGCATGTGGAAGGGGTCGCTCACCAGCACCGCCGACTTCATCCGCCGGGCGTGCATCAGCCGGCCCACGGCCTCCATCGACTCGCGCGTGGTCATCCCGCTGGTCTCCACCAGGATCGCGCCACGCGGCACCCCCGCGCGCACGGCGAAGCGGCGGCTCACCACGGCCTCGCTCACGGTGTCGCCGGGCGCCTGGCCGCCGGTCATGATCAGCGTCTTGGCGATCCCGCGGCGGTACAGGTCCACCGCGTGGTTCAGCCGCGCCTCCAGCACGGGGGACGGGTGGCCGTTGTACTGCGCCGCCCCCAGAACCACGATCACGTCCGCCTTCCGCGCCTCCTCGCGCCGGCTGAACACGGCGATCGCCGCCAGCGTCAGCGCCCAGCACGCCACCAGGAACAGCCCCAGCCGCAGCCCCCCGCGCACCAGCCGCACGGGCCACGCGCTCCGCCTGCGCGGCGGGCGGTCGGGCTCGGGGTCGCGGCCGCGCTCCGGCGCGGGCGGCGGGGGCACGGGGGGGCGCGCGCCCTGGTCGTAGGCCAGGGTGCGGTCGTCGGGCGGCGGGGCGCCGGGGTCGCGGGAGAAGAGGGGGGACAGGGTCAGCCTCGCTGCTGCAGGCGTTCGCGCATCAGCAGCGGGCCCAGCTGCTCGCGCAGCAGCTGGCGCGCCGCCTCGGGCCCGTCGCCCACCGCCTCCTCCACCTCCTGGATCAGGTCGGCGTCCAGCGCCTCGGCGACCTCCTCGGCGCGCGCGACGGCGGCCCACGCCTCGTCCTCCCACCCCTCCGCGGCCGAGGCCAGGGCGCTGAGCAGGTGGATCTCCAGGTCGTCCAGCCGCTCGCGGCTCACCTCGTAGAGCTGCTCGGCGCCTTCCTCCGTCTGGTTCGTCTCCAGCAGCGCCAGCGCGTACACGCCGCGCAGCCACGAGTCGTCCACGTGCGAGAGCGCCTGCTCCAGTTCGGCGATGCCGTCCTGCGTCTTCCCCGCCAGCAGCAGCGCCACCCCCAGCTCGGCGCGGATCGCCCCGTCCTCGGGCGACAGGTCGCGCGCGGCGGTGAGCTCCACCAGCGCCAGGTCGAACAGCCCCTCGCGCGCCAGGTACGCGCCGTACGCCGAGCGGGCGAACGGGAAGTCGGGCGCGGTGATGGCGGCCAGTCGCAGCGCGCTCTCGGCCTGCGGGTCGTCGTACATGGCCACGCCGGTGCCCGCCGCCGCCAGCACGAACGGGTCGAGCGGCTGCTGCGCGAGCGAGCGGCGGAAGAACTCGTACGCCTCGCCCTCCTCGTCCAGCCGCTCGGAGGCGATCCCCAGCCAGCAGAGGAGGAGCGCGTTCTCCGAATGCCCGGGGAGCGCCAGCAGCAGCAGGTCGCGCGCCTCCTCCCAGCGCTCCTCGCTCCCCAGCGACTGCGCCTCGGCCACCAGCTCCTCGGCGCTCCGCGCGGCGTCGCCGCCGGGCTCGTTCATGTGTTCGGCCGTGATCTCGCTGTCGTCCATCATCCCGCCGCAAGTGGTTTCCGCGCGGCCCGGCGCGCGCGCCGCCCGTGCCCAAAGCAAGCCCCGTGCGACCGCCTCCGCACCGGCCGGTGAACATACCGCCCCCGCGGGGCGGTCGCGAGTTCGGGCCGGGTCTCCGTCGCGGCGGCACGATGGATCGACCGGCGCCGCGGGGGCCCTCTCCCTGGCGCTTCGCGCCTGTCCCTCCCCAAAACAACCTGGGGGAGGGACGGTCCGTGCGCCTTGCCGCCACTCGTCCGACGAAAGGATGCGGCGCGCCAGGTGGACGGGCCCGCATCGCGAGACGCGAAGGAGCCGCCGGGCATCCCCAGCGGCTCCTCTGCCAAAATCTCTTCCCTCGATCGACGTCCCTGCGCCGTCGCGCCCTAGATCACCGCGATCGCGCGGCCGACGGTGGCGAAGGCCTCCAGCACGGCGTCGATCTGGTCGTCGGTGTGCGTGGCCATCATCGAGATGCGCAGGCGGCACTGGCTCTCGGGCACGGCGGGCGGCATCACCGGGTTGGTGAAGACGCCGGCGTCGAAGAGCGACTTCCACATCACGAAGGTGTCCTCCATCTCGCCGATCACCACCGGGATGATCGGCGTTTCGCTGCCGCCGATGTCGAAGCCCAGCGACTTGAGGCCCTCCTGCATCCGCCGCGTCAGGCGCCACAGGTTCTCGCGGCGCTCCGGCTCGGCCTGCATCACCTCGAGCGCGGCCAGCACCGTGGCCACGGCGGAGGGCGGCATGCTGGCGCTGAAGATCAGCGAGCGGGCGTGGTGCCGCAGGTAGTGCAGGATCGGCTCCGGCCCCGCCACCACCCCGCCGATGCTGGCGAAGCTCTTGGAGAAGGTGCCCATGGTCAGCAGCACCTTGTCGCGCATCCCGAAGTGCGAGGCGGTGCCCGCGCCGTCGGGGCCCAGCACGCCGATCGAGTGCGCGTCGTCCACCATCACCTCGGCGCCGTAGCGCTCCGCCAGCGCCGAGAGCGCCGGCAGGTCCACGATGTCGCCCTCCATGCTGAACACGCCGTCGGTCACCACCAGCTTGTGCGCCGTGTCGGGCACCGCCTGCAGCTGCCGCTCCAGCGCGCGCAGGTCGCCGTGCGCGTAGCGGTGCACGGTGCCGTACACGAGGGATGCGCCGTCCACGATGCTGGCGTGGTTCAGCTTGTCCAGGAAGAGGTGGTCGCCGCGGCCCACCAGGGTGCTGATCACGCCCAGGTTGGTCTGGTAGCCGGTGCTGAACACCAGCGCGCTCTCGGTGCCCATCAGCTCCGCGAGCTTCTCCTCCAGCTCCACGTGGATGTCGAGCGTGCCGTTCAGGAAGCGGCTGCCGGTGCAGCCGCTTCCGTAGCGGTAGAGCGCGTCCTTGGCCTTCTCCAGCACGTACGGGTGGTGCGTGAGCCCCAGGTAGTTGTTGGAGCCCACCATGATCTT
>DASQLJ010000038.1:0-9610 GCA_035630095.1 Longimicrobium sp. | reverse complement strand
GGGCGACTCGGGTACCGGGCCGCGCTCGCAGGCGGCGAGCAGCAGCGCGGCGGCGAGCGCGGCGTGGCGAGCGGTGGTTGCGCGCATCGGCAAGGGCACGGGTTTCGGGGTCGCGGCTGACGTCGCAATCTGGCGACGGCGGCACTCTCCGGGCAACCCGCGAACCACATTGTCTCACGCAGAGACGCGGAGAGCTCGCGGCGTCCCTCCGCGTCTCCGCATCTCTGCGTGCTACCGTTTCTGATGATGGGTCGTGTATTCAGGGCATCAGATGGATCTCATATCATCATATCCTCTGTGACTCTCCCTCCGCCCGCCGACGCGGGGCTGCGACGACTGCGGCAGCGCCAGGCTCGTCGACGAGTGGCTGCAGGCTCGGAATGCGCTGAGTATCGAAATTTTTTGCAGGACACCCACTTGGGGAGCTCACCCCGTCTTGTGCGCCTGAAGGCGTCGCCAACTGCGTCATCAGGGGGAATCGAGCACTCCGCTGCCTCCATGCGTCACCTCAGCCTCGTGGAGGCGGGCGAATGATCGTCCTCCTTCCGTCGATGCGGAAGGCGTGCACGGCGGCCGGACTCGCCTCGTGACCCCTTGATCGATCCGTTAAGACAGCCTGGGCCTGCTGCGCTGCCGAGAGAGTGCAGGGGTCTCCGTGAAAAAAATTTCGATACTCAGCGCGAGCGCCACCTGCAGTCACTCGTCGATGGGATCGGTGCGAGCAGCGGGCGAGAGACAGGCTGCAACTAAAATCGACGAAGAACCAAACAAAACAACCAAACCAACCCGGGAGAGGGACCCTGGCTCGCTTCGCTCGCGGTTACGTCGATGGCCCCGCGGCCGGAGCTCGATCGTGGATGAGGGTGCGTCGTCTCCACCATCCTCCCAAAGACGGACAACGCCTCGCCTCGGTGGATCCGGAGCGGGGCGTCGATTCATCCTCCGTCACGGTGCGGTGGATGGATCGCGCCGGGTAGTGGGCTAGTTTGACCGGGAGCCTGCATAAGCATCCGATGGGCTGAATGCAGATACAACCTGCAATCAGGCCGCTTCCGCCAGCATCAGTTCCTCCGCCGGGTACCGCTCGGTAAGCTCCGCCAGTTCCTCCAGACTCCAGACGTGGTTCGTCACGCCCGCCGCATAGGCGGGCGTCGTCTTTATGGTCTGGTGGCGCCGCACGAAGTTGTAGAACGCGAAGTGCAGCGCCACGGCCCGTTCAAGGTTCTGCCGCCTGCGGCTGAACGCGTTCGTAAGCCGCGTGAACCGGCGCTGATGCATCCTGAGCGTGAGATTCGACCGCTCCACCAGCGACGTGCTGATGTGGTCCGGGTCCGGCTTCCCCATGATGGGGTTGACGTAGAACCCGGTGCAGGTGGAGGGGCTGTACCGACGCTCCCCGCGCTCGTTCTCCACGTAGGTGCCGTACTCCTTCACTACCTGCGCATAGTCGCACTTCCCCCAGCCGAACACGTCCTCGATCGCGGTGGTGTAGAGCGACAGCCCGTCGCTCGTAATCTGCACCCGGTTCCGCAGCCGCCCCGCCACCAGCCGCACGAAGGCGTGCGCGTCCTCTGGCGTCCGCTCCCCCACCAGCCAACCGGCCATCAGCTTCGTGTCCGGGTCGAGCGCCGTCCACGTCCACACGTCGCCAAGGTGATCCGCGCCCGCGCGCGTTCTCGCCTTCACCGTGGGCACCTGCTTCTCCTTGCACGCGACGAACGCCCAAATCTCGTCCATCTGGAGACGCTTGCACGGCAGGTTGACCAGCGTGTCCTCCTGCATGCGCAGGCACGCCGCGCCGACGTCGCGGAGCAGGTTGGTAACGGTCTGCTTGGCGACACCCGTAATGCGAACTGTGGCGCGCATGGACACGCCGTCCACGAGGCAGGCGAGCACTTCGGCGCGGCGGGCGGTGGAGAGCTTGTTCATGGTCATAAGTATACGCTCTTATGTAGGTAGATACAAGGTTTTTGTTGACATCAGCACACACAGCCGGGGGAAAATGAACAGGTGGGAAATTCCGCTCTCAGAGACAAAAAGAGAGCAGATGCGAAGGCCCCGCATCTGCTCTGTGACTGACGTTCCGGCGCTCGCGCGTGCCGCTACTCGGGCTCGCGTTCCGAAACGTTGTCAGTGGCGTCCTGCGGCTCCACCTGCTCACGCGAGCGCGGCGGTTTCCGCTTCGGCTCCTGCCCGGTCGCCTGCCTCACGATGCTGGCGGCGATTGTGTTCAGGTCTCGCTTGGGGCGCTTCGGCTTTTCCATGCTCCCAATGTACTCCTCGCCCCAAGATTGGTAAAGTGTCACTGTATAGTGACAACCCGCAGATAGACCGAACCGTTAACCCGGATTGACGGCTGAAACAGCGCGTGAAAGAGGCCACCACGCCGCAACAGGCGCCCTGACAACGTCTTAAGGAAAAGTGTGCCTACGGGAGCGTCAGTGTGCCTTGTCATACCCCGTTGACACCCCCCCGTTAGCCAATATTTTGGGAGTAGACGAGGAACGACCCCCTCCCTGTAGTAGGCCTGCCAGCCCGGGCGGGGGTCGTTCGGAAAATCCTCAGGAGAAAGAGAAGGCGACCCATGAAAGCATAGACCCCCGGTTAGGGGGCGGGCGGGGGGAGACCCCCGCCCTGACGCCTTTACCCTTTCGGCACTAACGATAGCGGGTTAACCCGTGTGGAGTCAACGATGATCGGGGATATCGACTACGCCTCGCACTGGCGGCAGTACAAGGAACGCCGCGACGCGTTGCGGGGCGAGCTGCACGAATTGGAGACCATGATGCGTGCGTATGCGCCTCTCGCGGCGCGCTACGGCGTCCGCGTTGACGTAGACGCGCCGGGTTTGCTTTCCGTGGAAGCCCCCGTCACGACCGATTCGGAAGCCGTGGCTGAGTCGACGCCGCTCGCGCAGGCCACGGAAGGCCCGGACGAGGAGACCGATCAGGGCCCTGACGTGGGGGGGCCTGCGGCGTCCCCTGCCAGTGCCGTTTACGCTCACGGCATCACTGCGCCGGATGCGGCCCTGCACGTTATGTGGAGTCGGCCCTCGGCAGAGTGGCCTACCCCCGCTGTTGCGGATGCCCTGCTGGACGGAGGGTTTCCGTCCACGTCCACCAACTTCCGCGTGAACATCTACACGTCCATGAAGCGGTTGCGCGCGCGGGGTCTCGTGGAGAGGGTCGGAGGGGGGGTGTGGGTGCTCACCGAGCGCGGGTGCGATGTCGCTCTTGAGGTTGCCGAGAGGCTGGAAAATAACGAATCGACCGCAGACGTTGGCGCGTCTGCGGCCGATTCTGAGGAAGCCCTGATGCTGGACCGGGGCAACCCCTCGCTTGGAGTGTAGTCAACGGCTCAACCCCCAAGCGTGCTTGAAGGCGCGTGAAAGGTATAGTCGTTGGTATACTCCGGGCAAGGGTGACGCGTCCAGCGTAACCCGTTGTCAGGAGATTTGTTGTGGACAAGAAGGAGCAGTGCTCGCAGTGCGGGCAGGTCGAGCGCGTTACGCGCGCGTGGTACGTGCACCACCGGAGCGGGGACCGGGTCTACCCGGTGAGGGCGGGAGCAATCTCGTTCTGCTTGAACCGGGAGTGCCCGTCCAACACGGAGAAGTCGCGGAAGGGCTGGTAGGAAGAAGGACACGCAGGGCAGGATAGGGGAGCGGGGGACGGCACCAGCCGTCCCCCGCTCTTTTGTTTCAAACCACGCTCAGAGCATCGGCCACGTCCGGCGGGACCGTGATACCATGGCTCTCGTACGCTTGGCAAACCGCCGCTGCGATAGCCGCCCGCACCGCTCGCGCGCGGCTATTGGGCGCCCACGCTGCGAGCGCGCCCACCGCCACCGTTTCTACCTTGATGCGCGGACGCGGCTTCCCGTTGCACCAGTCCGCGACCCGGTTCCATTCGTCACCGTGGATAATCACCCCCACCAGGAACTGGTGCAGCTTGCGGGGCGTCAGTCCGATTTCCGCCGCCACCGCCTTCTGTGTCGCACCGTTGTTGATGTGCGCCCAAACGATCGCCCGCATCTCCGCTAGGTGGATTTCGTCCAGAAGCAAGAGACCCGGCCACCGCCCGTGCATCTCCTCGCGTGCCTCCCGTTCATCGGGGTCAATCTCAAATGGACACATGATTCCACTCCTCCCGTCGATGTGAAACGCTACCGTGGGCGGGACGGAGGATAGACGGCGGAACGCTGTCCGGAGATGCCGGCTGGTGGCGGCTTGTACGTGGTGGCGCGACGTGTCGGGTTAGGTGTGGTGGCGCTTCGTGACGGGTTGCATGTGGTGGGGGTAGATTCTCTCGGCGGCCCCTTGGCCTCTATCACCGCCCAGCCCGGAGAAGCCCCACGATGAAAGCCCGCTACCTGCTGCTTTGCGCGTTCGTTCTCACGGCCTGCACGCAGTCGCCCACGTCCGCCCGCACGCCAGAGGCGCGGCGGGCGGACAGCACGCCTACGCCGTGTGAGAAGGGAGGAATGACGATGGGAGGCGGACAGGTCGCGCCCTGCCCTTGACGCGTCAGGCGTGAATCCCGGCGCTCCGGTTGTGGCGCCGCCAGCGCCGCACACGGGCCGCAAGGCGCCGCGCGAGCATCGCGACCGGCGCGCCGGGATCGGGGTGGGATGGAGGCGGAGGCGCGTCCTGCCGCTCCGCCTGTTCCAGCAGTTGCAGCGCGAGCGCTTGGACTTCCACGTCCGCGCGGTGGCGCGCGACGTCCAGTGCGCGCCCGGCCAGATCCGCGACGGCGTCCCAGCGCCGCGCTAGCCGCGCGGCTTCGGCAAGGTTGATGTAGACCGGCCCCGCGCATTCGTCGTTGATCCGGGCGACGTTCAGCGCCATTTCCGCGGCTTCGCGGTAGGTCCGGTCCCGCCCCGCCCCAGCCGCCGCGCGGGCGGCGATCCCGAACAGCATCCCCATGGCCGCGATGCCGTCCACCCGGTGCCCCAATCCGTCCACCAGCCGCAGCGCCGCCGCATGGTAGTGGCTCCGCACGAGCAGGTAGGCGACGTCGTGCGCGAGCGCGGGAAGCCGTTCGTCGTGCAGCGGGTAGTACCGCAGGGCCTCGGCCGCGTCACGCACCGCAATGCGCGTGTGCCCCGTCTCCGCCGCGAGCGCGAACGAGTAGTGGAACGCGACGGCCGCACGCCGCTTCCGCCCCGTCCGCACCGCCCGCCGCGCCGCGCGCACGTAGAGGCGCCACGCCTTCCCGTGCTCCCCGCGATCCTTCATGAGCGCGCCGGCGCCGGTCAGTGCGCGTAGCACCATCTCCCGGTCCTTGTCGCGCACGGCCAGCGCGTACCCGCGCGCGTGCCACGCCTCGGAGCGTTCCAGCATGACCCGCCCGCCCTTCACGCGGGTCATGTACCCGGCGCGGATTGCCCAACGGGGATTCGTCGGCTCCGCGTAGGCGGACGCTTCCGCGAAGTGCGTGGCGGTGGCGGGCAAGCCGCTCCGGTCGGCCCACTCGTACACGCGGTCACACGCAGCGGCGACCGTGGCCGGGTCGGCCGCGCCCGGTTCCTCTTGAAGGCTCAGGAGCACCGCCAGCGGGTCGGCCAGCAGCGGCGCCGCGTCCGCCGCCGCCGCGATCCGCTCACGCACGGCCGGGCCGACGCGGCGGAACAGGCGGGCGCGGCGGCGGGGCGGCGTTCTGGCCCACAGCAGAACGCACCGGAGCAAGTGCCAGAGCGCCAAGTCTATCGCGTCTTTCCGGCTTTCCAGAGCACCGAACGCGAGGCGCTGGGGCGGGGCGGGCGGGATACCGTGGGGGCGGCTTTCGCGCGGCTTCTTGGGCGGCATCTGTCGGTTGCGTGCGTGAACAAAGTGCACCGCTTTCCGACAAGACTAAGCGCCCGGCCCCACCTGCGCCACACGTGCAGGGCGCGGCTACCTGTTCGGCATCATGGGTGCATGAAAATGCAGCCTGAACGTTCACACTCCTGAACTAGCCCACTACCTCGCGCCGCGGCCCGTTGACTCGCCGCCGCGTGCGGACGTAACGTCCAGAGCGGCACGCGTGGCGCCGGGCTCCGAGAGTCTCGTTGTCCGCCCAGAGCTCAGCCACGATCGAGCAGCGGTTTCCCAAACCTGAGGTCACAGGTTCACGTGCCGTCGAGGGCACTGGCCGACCGTTCCGCCGCATCGCTTCCGTTCGCCACTCCTCTTCGCCGCCCGCACGCAGCCCCGCGCTCCCCCGCATGGCCGACTCCGTCGCTCCGTCTCCATCAGCCGCCTCCCGTACTCCTCCGAGTCGTCCGGCCGCCAAGCCGCCGCGGGGCGGGCGCTGGACGGGCGCGCTGCTGGCGCTGGGATCGCTGGCGGTGTCGCTCGTGGTGGCGGAGATCGCGCTGCGGATCCTGCGTCCCCTCCCCGACCCGTACGCCGTGTACAAGCAGATGCCCGAGGTGTCGTGGCCCGGCTCGGCGTACGTGCCGTCGGCGTATCCGCCGTACTTCGCCGGCACCCGGCGCGCCGAGCCGGGGCTGCCGGGGATGGACACGGTGCCGCGCCGCTTCTCGCACAACAGCCTGGGCTACCGCGGCGACTCGCTGGCGATCCCCAAGCCGCCAGGCGAGGTGCGGGTGTTCATGGTGGGCGGCAGCACCACCGAGTGCGTGTTCCTGGACGATCGCGAGGCGGTGACGGCGCGGCTGCAGGCGTACCTGCGCCAGGCGCTCCCCGGCGTGGACGTGCGGGTGTACGGCGCGGGGAAGAGCGGCGACCGGAGCTGGGACCACGTGGCCATGGTGGGCCACCGCATCGCGCACCTGCAGCCCGACGCCATCGTGGTGTTCGCGGGGATCAACGACGTGATGGCGGGCGTGGCCGGGCGCGACTACCTGATGGGCGCTGGCGGGCCGCGACGGCCCATGCCGCGGGAGATGATGCTCAAGCTGGCGCTGAGCGAGCTGCACCTCGGCCGGCTGGTGCACGCGGCGCTCGCGCGGCACGCGCCCCAGCGGATGACCGCGACCAGCGGATACCGCGAGGCCGCGCGCCACGCCGCCACCCTGCCGCCGCGGCCGCTCCCGCGGCGGCCCGACCCCACGCCCTACGCCGAGAACCTGGCCAGCCTGGCCGGGATCGCGCGGGCCCAGGGCGCGCGGATGGTCCTGATGACGCAGGCCACCACCTGGAACACCGACGATGCCCGCCTGCGCGGCTGGCACTGGATGGTGGGCATCGAGGCCCGCTACCCCGAGCCCGACCTGGACGCGGTGATGAACCGCTACAACCGTGCGATGCTCGGCGTGGGCGCCGCGCAGCGGGTGCCGGTGTTCGACCTGGCCGCCGCGCTCCCCAAGTCGGCCGACTTCTTCTACGACGACGTGCACTTCAACATCCGCGGCGCCGACACCGCCGCGCGCCTGCTCGCGCGCTTCATGGTGGAGGAGGGCGTGGTCTCGCGCCCCGCCGCGCCCACCCCGCCGCTGCCGCGCTGACGCCGCGTCGCCACGCGTCCTCCGCGGGGTCTGGATAAAATTGTTGCATAAGGATCGCCGCCGGATTATGATGTCTCGGCCCGGTCGTGGGCGCCTGAAATTTAGCGGCTGAAAACAAAGTGCAGCGGGCGCCCGCTCGCCCAAGCTTCCGTACCCTCCGTCCCACCCGATTTCCCCTTCTTTCCGCGGCACCGCCGGTTCCCACCGGCACCGCATCCGCTCCGGCCACGGCTCGACAGCCTTCCCCGGGACCGCGCCCGAACCATTTACCCCAGAAGCACATCATGAGAGCGTACCATCTCACCCGAAAAGCCGGGCTGTTCCTGCTCCTGCTCGCGGCGGCAACGAGCTGCGACCGTGCGCCCACCGGCGCTTCCGCCGTGCCCACTGCCCGGCAGGGCCCGGCGCCGCTGCTGGCCGCGGGCAAGGACGGCCTCCCCGGGCGCTACATCGTGGTGCTGAACGCGGAAGGGATCCATGCGGCCGACGTGGCGCGGGAGCTCGTGCCGGCGGGGCAGGGAACCGTCAGCCACGTCTACCGCAGCGCGTTGAACGGGTTCGCGGCCACGCTCTCGCCCGCGGCGGTCGCGGCGCTGCGCGCCGACCCGCGCGTGGCCTACGTGGCGCAGGACGGGATGGCCTATCCCAGCGACACGCAGGTGGGCGCCACCTGGGGGCTGGACCGCATCGACCAGCGCATCCGCCCGGTGGACGGGCTCTATCGCTACAGCGCCACCGGCGCGGGCGTGCGCGTGTACGTGATCGACAGCGGCATCCGCACCACGCACGCCGAGTTCGGGACGCGCGCGAGCGTGGGGGTCGACCTGGTGGGCGACGGCAACGCCGGGCAGGACTGCATGGGCCACGGCACGCACGTCTCCGGCACCATCGGCGGAAGCACGTACGGGGTGGCCAAGGGGGCGCAGCTGGTGGCCGTGCGCGTGTTCGGCTGCTACGACGGCGCGACCTACTCCACCGTGATCGCCGCGGTCGACTGGGTGACCGCGAACGCGGTGAAGCCCGCGGTGGCGAACATGTCGCTCGGCGGCAGCTTCAACGCGCCCCTGAACCAGGCGGTGCAGAACTCCATCGCCAGCGGCGTCGTCTACGCGGCGGCGGCGGGGAACGACAGCTGGGACGCCTGCACGATCTCGCCGGCGAGCACGCCGGCGGCGCTCACGGTGGGCGCCTCCACCAGCTACGACGCGCAGGCGTACTTCTCCAACTGGGGCACCTGCGTCGACCTCTATGCCCCGGGCCAGGACATCACCAGCGCGTGGGTGGGCAGCGACGGCGCGGCCAACACCATCAGCGGCACCTCGATGGCGTCGCCGCACGTGGCCGGGGCGGCGGCCCTCTACCTGGAGGGCCACCCCGCCGCCACGCCCGCCGCGGTGGCCACCGCGCTGACCAGCACCGCCACCGCGGGCCAGCTCACGGGCCTGGGCACCGGGTCGCCCAACCTCCTCCTCTTCACCTCGCCCGTGGCGGGGCCGCCCGCCGGGTTGATCGGCCTGGCGCCGGACTCGGTCGACTTCTTCTTCGTGCGCGCCGGGAGCGCGGCCGGCCTTTCCGCGGAGCGGGCCGGGCCGTCGCGCTTCGTGGCGTCGGGCTCCGGCAGCACCCGCGCGGAGCAGGCCGGCGGCCCGGTCGTCCGCCAGGTCGCGACCACCTCGGCCATCGCCTCGGCGCAGGTCAACCTGAGCAACCCCGGCGACGCGACGCTCGACTGGACCACCACCAGCAACCGGCCGTGGCTGTCGACGAACCCCGCCGCCGGCTCGCTGCCGCAGCAGCAGAGCACCCTCCTGGCCGTGCAGGTGAACACCGCCTCGCTGGCGGCGGGGAGCCACGCCGGCGCCGTCACCTTCGCGGCGCCGGGCTCCATGCGGCGGCTCCCGGCCACGATCCGGGTGCTAGAGGCGACCGCGCTCCAGTCGGGCGTGCCGGTGCCCAACCTGGAGGGGACGTGGGGCGACCAGAAGTACTTCATGGTCACCGTCCCGCCCCAGTCGTCGGAGTTCACGGTGACGATCGAGGGCAGCTACGGCGACGCCGACCTCTACGTGCGCTTCAACCAGCAGCCCACCGAGTTCCGCTTCAACTGCCGCCCGTTCCTCGACGACTCCAACGAGACCTGCTCGCTCGACGTGCCCAGCGG
>DASQLJ010000037.1:0-2028 GCA_035630095.1 Longimicrobium sp. | reverse complement strand
GTGCAGGCGGTCGCGGCCGACTCCGACGGCAACATCTGGATGGCCAGCTTCGGCAACAACTCGGTGGTGGTGTTCCGGGGCGGCAATCCCGACGACGCGATCATCTACCCGGACGCCAACGGCCCGGCCACGCCCGTCGGCCCCTTCGGCGTCGCCGTCGTGAAGGCGGGCGAGGCGTGGGTCACCTACTGCGGGGGGCTGGGCTGGCCGCTGGAGAAGCAGGCCCCCAGCCACGTGAGCCGGTTCCGCATCGAGGGCGGCGCGCTCCGCCGCCTCTCCGACCTGCAGGTGGGATCGGTCACCAAGGGGATCGCGTTCGATTCGGCGGGCAACGCCTGGGTCGCCTCGGGCGGCGACGACACGGTGTACAGGATCGCCCCCGACGGCGTGACGTACACAGGCTACACGGGCGGCGGGATCAGCGGCCCCTGGAGCGTGGCGGTGGACGGCGACGACAACGTGTGGGTGGCCAACTTCGGCACCATGGGGCCCGCGCACGACTACACCAACGCCGCGCTCTCGAAGCTGGCGGGGATCAGGCCGCCGGCCGGGTACCGCACCGGCGACCCGATCTCGCCCCCCAGCGGCTACACCCTTCCCACGGGCGGAGACCAGGTGCTGCTCCCCAACGGCGAGCCGCTCTACGGCCGCCACGCCGCCCCGAGCTTCAGCCCGCTGATGCGCCAGACGAGTTGCACCATCGACCGGGCCGGCAACGTGTGGGCGGTCAACAACTGGAAGCCCAACTTCGCCACCGACTTCGATCCCGACACCGGCAACCCCGGCGGCGACGGCATCGTGATCTTCGTCGGCATCGCCAAGCCGCCGGTGCCCAAGGACTGATCTGTAGATGGACGAAAGCCCGGCCGCCGTGGGGAGATTCTCCCGCGGCGGCCGGGGAGGATTCGAGGGAATCGGTGTGCGGAATATGCGAGTAAACTCGCCGCTACAACGGCACACAGTCCGCCTTCGCGGACTTCAACGGCGATTGGGGAGATTACCACGCGGGATTTTGGTCGAGCCGCGATGCCGCCCCCCACGCCGAGGAGCCTCGCGCAGTTTGCGAGGCTTTTCGTAGTTGTTGCTGCGGCTTCAGCCGCCGGTTGCGGGCTTGGCCACCCTGGAGATGGTATCGATCACACCACCACCTCCCGCGGGGCTGCACGAGACGGATTCCGGCGCTAGGTTGAGCGAATCCCGATCACGCCCGATCGCCCGGCCGCTTCCCCGATCCCCCGAATCGATCTCCCCATGCGCCCGACGCTGCACGCCGTTCTCGCCGCCGCCCTCGTCGCGACCCCGCTGGCCGCGCAGGTGCCCGATGGGCCCAAGGTGCGCGAGGCGCTCGCCTTCGCGGCGCGCACCGAGCCGCAGAGCATCGAGGAGCAGATCGCCCTCTGCGAGATCGAGGCGCCGCCGTTCAAGGAGGCGCGCCGCGCGGCCGACTACCGGCGGCGGATGGAGGCGCTGGGGCTGCGCAACGTGCGGATCGACAGCGTGGGCAACGTGATCGGCGAGCGGCCGGGCGACCCGGGCCAGCCGGTGATCGTCATCTCCGGCCACCTGGACACCGTGTTCCCGGAAGGGACCGACGTGCGCGTCCGGCGCGAGGGAACGCTTCTGCGCGGCCCTGGCATCGGCGACGACTGCCGCGGGCTGGCGGTGGTCCTCTCCGTCGCGCGGGCGATGGAGCACGCGCAGATCCGCACGCGCGGCACCGTGCTGTTCGTGGGCACCGTGGGCGAGGAGGGCGCCGGCAACCTGCGCGGCGTGCGCCACCTGTTCGAGAAGGAGCTGCGCGGCCGCGTCACGCACTTCATCTCGGTGGACGGCACCGGCTACACGATGACCAAGGACGCCGTGGGCAGCTACCGCTACCGCGTGGCGTTCAAGGGCCCCGGCGGCCACAGCTACGGCGACTTCGGGATGCCGAACCCGGTCCACGCCCTGGGCCGCGCGATCGCGGGGATCGCGGAGCTGCGAGTGCCGGCGGAGCCGCGCGTGACCTTCAGCGTGGGCGTGGTGGAG
>DASQLJ010000036.1:0-2989 GCA_035630095.1 Longimicrobium sp. | reverse complement strand
CGCTCGTTCAGTTCTGGTGTGGGGGTGCCGTTACTTTATGTTCACTTTTTCGCCTCGTCCAGATGTGGGTAATGCGTAGCGCGCTCCGCGGGGGAGGGGGAGAACGGAACAGCTACGGCAGGGGGGATGATGGTGAGCTCGCGCGTTTCAAAACGCACTGGCGCACTCACGCACTGGCGCACCTGTTAGGAGTGCCGAGGATCACGCGCCGGCGTCCCCCGGAAACCTCCCCCCGACCGCGCCCGCCGCCGAAACCATGTCCTTCGCCGCCTGCGCGTACCGGGCGAGGCTGAAGAGGTTGCCGCGCACCAGCCGCAGCTTGCCCTGCATCACCGCGGAGACGGGGTCGATCTCGTTGCCCAGCAGGCGTTTCCACGTGGCCGGGTCGGCGCGGAAGACGAACGTGGCGCCGCCGCTCTCCGCGTCCGCCACCATGCGCGCGCCGCGGCACTCGCCGCGGTGCGCGTCGATGAACACCGCGCGGTCCGCCTCCACCCCCTCCGCCGCGTCCGCCGACATCGCCAGCACGATCGCCCCCTCCCACGACGCGGCGGAGGCGCGGTACGCCTCGCTCCGGTTCAGCGCCTCGCAGCAGGCAACGGCCCACTCCTCCGTGAACACCTCCACTCGCCCCGTCCTCCCCTCCGCCGTGATCCTGGATCGCCCGCCATTGGCGCGCGGGAACGGTACTGTTCGGCGCGAGGCGGGGCAACCGCAGGGTCCGGGATGCGGCGGGTGCCGGCGCGTAAGCGCACCGAGATTCGGAGATGCGCCCAAGTGTATTCCAGCTTGCGAATCTGGCCGGCAGCAGGCCACTTAACGACTGGTTCACCGGCAAGTCATCCTGCCTGGGCCGGGTCCTCTCTCCATCGTTCGCCGATGTACATCCTGCGGAAGCTGTTATGGGTGGACTGCATCGCCGGCGCGCTCGTCGGCGTCGCCGTGCTGATGCTCAGCGGGTGGCTCAGCAACCTGTACGCGCTGCCGCGCTCGCTCCTGCTCTTCACTGCCGGGGCCAACGTGCTGTACGCCTCCTACTCCTTCTCGCTCGCCGTTCGGGCGCGGCGGTCGATGGCGTCGATCAACCTTCTCGTTTTCGCCAACCTGGCCTGGCTGCCCGTGTGCCTGGGGATCGTGGTGCTTTTCCGGGAGTCGGCCACGCTGTTCGGGATTGCGCACATGATGGCGGAGGGAATGTTCGTCGCCGGCCTGGCGCTGCTGGAGTGGAGGCAGCGGGATCGGCTCCTCGTGGCGGCGTGACGGCTCGCAGTAGTGTAACCCGCCGCGTCATCCGTCCATCCCACACCGTTGAAGGTCCATCCGCCGCTCCCACCCCATCATCCACCGATGAACGCGACCGCCGCCCCCGCCGCGCGCCCCAGGCGCCACCACTGGATCGTCCGCGCGACGCACTGGGTGAACGCCGTCGCGCTGACGCTGATGGTGGGCAGCGGGCTGCGCATCTTCAACGCGTATCCCATGTTCGCGCGGAAGGGCGAGACGTTCTGCTGCTGGCCGTGGGAGGGGACGGCGGTGCCGGCGTGGCTCACCTTCGGCGGGTGGCTGGCGGGCGCGCGCAACTGGCACTTCGCGATGATGTGGGTGCTGGCGGTGAACGGCGCCATCTACCTCGCGTTCATCTGGCTGCACGGCGAGTGGCGCGACCTGGCCCCCCGCCGCGGCGACGTCCGCGACGCGTGGGAGATGATCAAGTTCTACCTCTTCATCCGCAAAAAGCACCCGCGCCAGGGCAAGCACAACGCGCTGCAGAAGGGCGTCTACTTCGCGCTCCCCTGGCTGGGCGTGCTGGCCGTGCTCACCGGGCTGGCGATCTGGAAGCCGGTGCAGCTCGCGCCGCTCACCGACCTCTTCGGCGGCTACGTGTGGGCGCGCTACTGGCATTTCATGGTGATGCTGGCGCTGGTGCTGCTGGGCCTGGGCCACGTCTTCATGGTCTTCGCCGTGGACCCCGCCTCGCTGGTGTCGATGGTCACCGGCCGCTACGACGAGTCCCGATCACCCGAAGCGCGCAACGCCCGCCCCTTCCTGCGCGGCCGCCCCAAGCCCGTGCTCACCATCGTCCACCCTCCGTCCACCGTCACGATTGATCAGCCGGCCGCCGAGATGCACGCGAGCAGGCCGGAGCCGCCGCACACCCATCAGCCGACCACGGTGGAGAGGGCGGAAGTATCGGCAGAGCAAGGAGATCTGATGTCGCCGCCCGCCGTGCGTGGCGATGCGGACGCGCGCGAGCCTGCCCGCGCGCCGGAGCCGGCGCCGCACGACCACGAGGAGGGGCGATGATGGACAGGCGGCGATTCCTGGCGCTGGGCGGCCTCTCCGCCGCCGCGCTGGTCGCGCAGGCGTGCGACTCGCGCGGCCCGGCCGGCGCACAACGCATCCTGCGCTGGGCCGAGGCGAAGAACGAGGGCGTGGAGCGCTTCCTCTTCCGCCACACGGCGATGGACCACGCGGGGAGCGAGCGCCTGGTGGGGGCGAAGATGCCGTCGTACTACATCTCCCCCGCCCCGCCCCTGTGGGACCCGGCGGTGCGCGGCGCCTGGGCGCTGGAGGTGGGTGGCGCGGTGAAGACGCCGCTGCGGCTGACGCTGCAGGAGCTCGCGAAGCTGCCGCAGGTGACGCAGCGGATCAACCACTACTGCGTGGAGGGATGGACGGCGGTCACGGAGCTCACCGGCGTGCGCGTGAGCACCCTCGCGCGCCTGGCTGGGATCAAACCGGACGCGGGATACGTCGACTTCCAGAGCTTCGACGCCGGCTACCATGAAAGCTGGGACCTGGAGAGCGCCATGCATCCCCAGACGCTGGTGGCGTACGCGCGCGAGGGGCGCTGGCTGAACGCATCGTACGGCGCCCCCGCGCGCGTGCACTCGCCGGTGAAGCTGGGCTACAAGAACACCAAGTACCTGACCAGGGTCGTCTTTCTCCCCCAGCGCAACGGCGGCTACTGGAGCGACAAGGGGTACGA